>JAEULF010000015.1 GCA_016793965.1 Alphaproteobacteria bacterium
GCAGCCGCGGATCTCGCAGCCCCTGGCGCGCAGCGCCGCGAGCACCGGCGGCAGCAGCCGCGCGGCCGCGGCCCGATCTACGAGCAGCGTCTCCGTGGCGCCGCAGATGCCGGTGCGCCGCATCTTGGCGTTGACCGCCACCTCGAGCGCCATGCCGGCTGCCGCCGCAGCGTGGAGGTAGGTGTGGCAGTTGCCGTCGAGATGCGACAGCACGGGCACGCGCGCCTCCGCGCGCACGCGCTCGATCAGCCCCTTGCCGCCGCGCGGCACGATCATGTCGACGTAGCGGTCAGCGCGCAGCAGGGCGCCGACGGCCTCGCGATCCGATGTGGGCACGCGCTGGATCGCGGCAGCCGGCAGCCCAGCCTCCGCCAGCCCGGCGCCGAGGCAGGCGACGATCGCAGCCGACGAGCGCCCGCTCTCGGAGCCGCCGCGCAGGATCGCGGCATTGCCCGCCTTGACGCACAGCGCGCCGGCGTCGGCCGTGACGTTGGGGCGGCTCTCGTAGACGATGCCGATCACGCCGATGGGCACGCGCACGCGCTGGATCCGCAGCCCGTTCGGCCGGGTCCACTCCGCCAGCACCGCGCCGGCCGGGTCCGGCAGCGCCGCGACGTCGTCGACCCCGCGTGCCATCGCCTCGACCCGCGGCGCGTCGAGCATCAGGCGGTCGAGCAGCGCGCCCGCCAGCCCGGCCGCGCGCGCGTCCGCCATGTCCTGGGCGTTGGCGGCCAGGATCGCGCCGACACCCCGGCGCAGCGCTGCGGCCATGGCGCGCAGCGCGGCATCTTTCTGCGCGGTCTTGGCGATGGCGAGCGCCCCGGCTGCCGAGCGCGCAGCGGCGCCGAGCGTCGCGACCAGCGCGTCCGCCCCCGCCCGGTCGAGCGTCGCGCCGGGCGTCGCGGCAGCGCGCGCCAGCGAAGCAGCGGCGCCCTCAGGCGCGAATGCAGGCGTCGTCCTCATGGCGGCACTCTACGCAGGGATTCGATTCGCCGCCAACGGATCGCGATCGGACCGCCGTCTCCGTCGAGTCCGCTGACGGCTCTGCAGGCGGGAGGCAGCGCGAGACGCTCGTTTCGGCCGCTTGGGAGAGGCCGCGTGCCCGCGCGGCATCGCCGGCGGTCCCCTTATCCCCCTGTCGCCTCGGCCGAAGGGCCGTTGCCCAGCTCGCGCACCGCGGCTGCGCCGCACATCGAGGCCGTCCAGGTCGAGACCTTGCCGATGTGGCGGTCGTACTCGATCTGCCAGGCGCAGTCGCTCGACATCGAGACGCGCCGCCCGCCCTGGTCGGCGAGGTACATCTCGCGGATCTTCCCGCCGGCCTCGCGGTAGACCAGGATCTGCGTCGGGCCGGCCGCGGCGCCCGGCGCCGATCCGCGACCGCGCTTGGCGTTCGTCGGCCGCTCGGGCTGCGGCGGGGCGAGCATCGCCTCCTGTCGGGCGACCTCGTCCATGGACGGCAGGCGGCCCTCGACGATCTCGCGCGCCACCTTGTCCTTGCCCTCGCGCCGGATGCGCTGCATCAGCGGCGAACCAGGGTCGCCAAGCGCGCCGCGCGGGATCTGGTAGGGCGCTGCCGCCAGGTCCGGTCCGGCAAGCGTGCTGCGGGCTCCCTGGGCGCGCTCGCCCGGGCGCAGGTTCGCAACCTGGTCGGGCGACGGCGGACGGTGGATCACCGTCGGTTTGGCGAGGGTGTCGCGCTGCACCTCGACGATCCCGGACTGGTAGTCCTGCTGTCCCTTGCGCGGCGCCTGGCGCTCGGAAAGAGCGGCGAGGTCGCCGCCATAGCCGCGCCCGGCCGAAGGCGCTCCGGGAGCTGGGCTCGGCGGCGCGCTGGACGCTGGCGCTCCGGTTGCCTTGGCGTCGCGCTCCCGCCCCGGCCGCCGCGTCGGATCGAGGAACCGCACTTCGCCGTCCGGCTGCAGCGCGTCATCGGGCACGGCGCTCGCTTGCTGCGGCGCGACGACGACCGGCGGCATCGAAAGGGCGACCACCGGTGCGCAGCAGGGACGGCTTCCCGACACGATCATCCCGGCCACGGCCGCCAGCCCGGCGATGCCCGACGCGGCGCCCGCGGGAAGGACGAAGGCCAGCGCGATCGCGAGCGACCGTGGATTCTGGAACGCGAGCAGCACCGAAGCCTCGCCAGCCGCACCTGGATGCAGGGGCGGCACCATAGCACGGCCGACGGCGCCCAAGCGTTAACGGATGGGGCCGCTTCGGCTCCTGTGGGCGCCTCGCGTGCCGGGGGTGCCCAGGCCCCGGCGCTTCCCGGGCTTGGAGGGCGGGCAGGTCCGCTCTAGGTTCCCTGCGTCCCGACCTTCCCGAGCAGCCGGAGCCCCGCACGATGACCAAGGCGAAGACGTCCAGCACAGCGACCGTCCAGGCCGATCTGGGCCTGCTCGGCGAGCTCGTCGCCGACGCACGGCGCGCCGGCGCCGACGCGGCCGACGCGATGCTGGTGCGCGGCCGCTCGCTGAGCGTCGAGCTGCGCATGCGGGCGCCGGAGAAGACCGAGCGGTCGGAGGGCGTCGACCTGGGCTTGCGCGTGTTCATCGGCAAGCGCCAGGCGTCGGTGTCGTCCTCCGACCTCAGCGCGCCGGCGCTGAAGCAGGTGGTCGAGCGCGCGGTCGCCATGGCGCGCGCCGTGCCGGAGGACGAGTTCTGCGGCCTGGCGCCCGAGGAGGCGCTGGCGCGCGACTGGCCGCAGCTCGAGATGGAGGACCAGAAGGAGCACGCGGCGGAGAAGCTGATCGACCGGGCGCGGGCTTGCGAGGAGGCGGCGCTCGGCGTGGCGGGCGTGACCAACTCCGGCGGCGCCGAGGCGAGCTGGGGCCGCTCGACGGTGGCGCTGGCGGCCTCCAACGGCTTCGCCGGCGGCTACGGTTCCTCGCGCTACAGCGTCAGCGTCTCCGTCATGGCCGGCGAGGGCACCGGCATGGAGCGCGACTACGACTTCACCTCGACCGTCTTCGACCGCGACCTCGACAAGGCCGAGGCGGTCGGCCGCTCGGCCGGCGAGCGCGCGGTCCGCCGCCTGAAGCCGCGCAAGGGGCCGACGGCGCAGCTCCCGGTGGTGTTCGACCCGCGCGTCTCCAACTCGCTGCTCGGCCACCTGCTGGGCGCCATCTCCGGCGCCTCCGTGGCGCGCGGCACCAGCTTCCTGAAGGACCAGCTCGGCCAGCGCATCCTCCCGGAGGGCGTCGACGTGATCGACGACCCGCACCGCCAGCGCGGCCTGCGCTCGCGCCCCTTCGACGGCGAGGGGCTGGCGACCCGGCGCATGGCGCTGGTCGAGGACGGCGTGCTCAAGACCTGGCTGCTCGACCTGCGCTCGGCGCGCCAGCTCAAGCTGGCGCCGACCGGTCATGCCGCGCGCGACACCTCCGGCCCGCCCGGGCCGTCCGCGAGCAACGTCTACCTGGCGGCCGGCAGGATCGCCCGCGACGCGCTGCTCGCCGGCATCGACCAGGGCTTCTACGTCAACGAGCTGATGGGGTTCGGCGTCAACGGCGTGACCGGCGACTACAGCCGCGGCGCCTCGGGCTTCTGGATCGAGAAGGGCCAGCTCGCCTACCCGGTCAGCGAGATGACGATCGCCGGCAACCTGAAGGCCATGTTCAAGGCGATCACCGCGGCCGACGACCTCGTCTTCAAGTACGGCACCAACGCGCCGACGCTGCGCGTGGACGGCATGACCATCGCCGGGGCGTGAGGGCCGCCGCGGGCTGTGGTAGATTGTCCGAAAGGGCAAGGTCATGGCGCTATACGACGAGGACTATTTCGCCTGGACGCGGCAGCAGGCGGCCGAGCTGCGCAAGCTTGCGGCCGCGCGCGCCAACCTTCCCCTCGACCTGGCGCTGCTGGCGGAGGAGGTCGAGGACCTGGGCAGCGAGACCTACAACGCTTGCGCCAGCCAGATCGGGCGGATCCTGAAGCATCTCTTGAAGCTGGAGCATTCGCCGGCGTCGCGCCCGCGCGGCAGCTGGATGTCGTCGGTCGTCGAGGCGCGCGGCGAGATCGAGCGCCGGCGGACGCGGACGATCGACGCGAAGCTGCGCGACGAGCTGGATCGCATCTACCGGCGCGCGCGCCAGCAGGCTGAGCTTGAGCTGGCGGAGCACGATGAGAGCCCGTCCCTGCCGGCGGCATGCCCCTACGACTGGGACCAGATCATCGACGACGGCTGGTGGCCGGAGGCTCGCGCGTCCTCGTGATCGGGACAGGGGCTCGGCTCCGAGTTGCCGCCATCACTCGGGGAGCGGGTGACACCGCTTCCTGACGGGCGGCCGACCTTCCCGCCCTCAGCCTTCCCGCCGGTAGATCCGTCGGCTGCCGGCGTCCGGTCGCACCGGCGCGTAGCCGCAGGCCTCGTACATGGCCGGCAGGCCGGTCCAGGCGAAGGCGGCGGGGACTCGGGCGCCGCCCTTGGGGATCACCGCGAAGCCCTCGATCGCGCTGGCGCCGCGCGCCAGGGCGGCATCCGTCGCGGCGGCCAGGAGGCGCGTGCCGAGCCCGGAGCGCCGCCGGTCCGCGCGCACGTAGAGGCACGTCACGGCCCAAGGCGCTCCGTCCGGCCTGTCGAGCGTCCGGCTGGCGGCGAGGCGGGGGAAGTCGCCGCGCGGGCCGTAGGCGCACCAGCCGACGGGCGCGCCGTCCGCGAGCGCGAGGACAGCGGGGCACGCATCGGCGGCGACGAGCGCCTGCAGCCGCGCCCGGTTGGGCGCTCCTTTCGCCGCCGTCCAGGCCTTGCCGCCGGGCGTGCGCCACCACATGCACCAGCAGCCGCCGCAAGCGCCGCGCGGCCCGAACAGGCGCTCGACCAGGGGCCAGTCTGCCGGCGCGATCGCGCGGATCGACTCGCCGGCCGGCGCGGGAGCGGTGCGGAAATCGCGCGCGCTCATCGCGTGCGAAGCCATGACCCTCGCGCCCGGAGCCGCTGATCCGCGGATTGGGCGCCGGGGCCGGCAGGCGAGTCGCGGCGCCAGGCCGCCGCTGGCCCATCCTCCGGGACGGGCTCTCGCGGGCCCTCCTCAGGATGAGGGTGGATCTTGCGCACCGTCCTCATCCTGTGGAGCGGGCCAACGGCCCGCGTCTCGAAGGATGGGCAAGCGACGGAACGGTCGGCATGCGCGGCTCACGCTCCGGAGATCGTGGGAGCCGGCAGGCGGGGCGCGCGCGGCTGCGCCGCCGGATCAGTGGCCTTGCAGGGAGTCATCGAGGGGCGCGACCGGCGCCTCCGGCGCGGCGGCCGGGGCCGCCGGCGCAGGCGCGGCCGCGGGCGCATCCGCCACGACCATGGGCGGCGGCGCGGGCTGCGGCGCCGCGGCGGCCGGCGCCGCGCCGCGCGCGGCGACGAGCTGCGCGGCCTTGCCGGGCTTCGCGGCGGCCGTGGCATTCGCCAGCCCTGCGGCCGGAGCGGCAGCCAGCGCCCCTGCCGGCTCGCCCGGGCGCGGCGCCGCCTCGGCGGGGACGGCAGCGACGGCCTCGCGCCGCTGGGCGAGGTCGCGCGCGCTCTCGCAGGTGGCGCGGGCGCGCTCGATCACCGCCATCGGCGTGCGGTTGTAGCCGTTGACCTCGATCTCGACCTTGATGCGCCAGAAGGCGACGGCGCAGTAGTCCGCCGCGATGCGCGCCTCGGACTTCAGCTCGTCCGCCTTCTCTGCGAGCGCCGACACCAGGAGCTCCGTGTTGCGTATGGCGCGGAACTTCTCCTCGACCGTGCCGCCGCTCTTCAGCGGCACGCTGATCTCGCCCGGTTGCGCGTCCTGCTTGCGCGGCGCCTCGATGCGCACGGTGCCCTGCGGCGACCCGTCGAGCAGGCTTCGCATCTGCACCGCAGCGGCGCGCGGGTTGCGCTGCTGCGCCGCGGCTTCCCCGGCACCGATGCCGGCAGCGCAAGCGGCCAGGGCCAGGGCGGCGACTGCCAAATGCCAGCGCATCGCGCTCTCCTCGCCGCAAACCCCTCTGCCCGCCCCAACTGAGCCCACGCTACGCCGCTCCGTCCTGGCTCGCGATGACCGACGTCACTTTCCAGTCTTCGGAAAGTGAATCGGCCGGGCGCGCGACCGCCGCCGCCCGCGATCCCAATAGCGATATTTTGCCTCGATTGCTCGGCATCGGCCGGCCTACGCCGGAAGGGCTAGGAAAGCTTCCGGAAGCGGGCAGCATCCCATGCCGCCGCGCCGGCCAGTGTCGCGTCATTGCAGGCTGTTCCCCACCGCCCTAGATCACGCGTCGCTCACGCCTCCTATGCATGGCACGCGGGACGCGGCGCGATCAAGCGCTCCATCCCGCCGCCGCCGCCGGGCCGCCGCGCGTCCGCGGAAGTGTCGCCGAACGGCCACGGGCGCGCCGGCGCCTCGCCGCGACCCGGGCCGGCCCAGCCTCGGGCCCGCTGCCGCGGCGGCCAGCGACTCGGGGACGGAGCGGCACGCGACGGGCAGGTCGTTGCCCGTCGATGTCGCATTTGTTGCAGGAGAGATGCCGCGTTTCTCAAGAGTACGGCAAGAACAAGGCCGCCACAAAACCTTCACTTTACAGGCCGCCCGTCAGTATTCATGAGCCTGTGGACAACTTCGTCATGCTTGGCCCTGCGCGACGGCGCGCGACCGGGCTGGAGACCGACGCCATGCCGCGCGACGACCGCCGTCCGCATTTCCGCTCGATCTGGATCTCCGACGTGCATCTGGGCACGCGCGGCTGCCAGGCCGAGCTCCTGCTCGCCTTCCTGCGCGACACGGAGTCGCGCTACCTCTACCTCGTCGGCGACATGGTCGACGGCTGGCAGATGCGCCGGAAGTTCTTCTGGGCGCAGAGCCACAACGACGTCATCCAGAAGCTGCTGCGGAAGGCGCGCAAGGGCACACACGTCGTCTACGTGCCGGGCAACCACGACGAGGGCATGCGCGACTACGTCGACCAGCAGTTCGGCGGCGTCACCGTGCTGCGCGAGGCGGTGCACGAGACGGCGGACGGCAAGCGGCTGCTGGTCGTGCACGGCGACGACTTCGACGTCGTCACCAAGTACCATCGCTGGCTCGCCCTGCTCGGCGACCGCACCTACAACTTCCTGATCTGGCTGAACACCTGGGTGAACTGGGCGCGCCGCAAGCTCGGCCTGCGCTACTGGTCGCTCTCCGCCTATCTCAAGCACAAGGCGAAGCGCGCCGCCGACTTCATCGGCCATTTCGAGCAGGCGCTGGCGGAGGAGGCGAAGCGGCGCGGTCTCGACGGCGTCGTCTGCGGCCACATCCACCACGCCGAGATCCGCACCATCGACGGCATCCTCTATTGCAACGACGGCGACTGGGTGGAGAGCTGCACCGCGCTGGTCGAGCATCGCGACGGCCGGCTCGAGATCATCGAATGGGCGGCGGCGCGCAAGTTCTCCATGCTCAGCCCCACCGAACTCGGTGTGACCGCCGCGTGAGCCTGCGCCTGGCGCTGATCACCGACGCCTGGCCGCCGCAGGTCAATGGCGTGGTCCGCACGCTTCAGCGCACCAAACTCGAGCTCGAGCAGCTCGGCCACCGGGTCGAGGTGATCTCGCCGGACCTGTTTCGCACCATGCCTTGCCCGACCTACCCGGAGATTCGCCTGGCCCTGTTCCCGGGGCCCTCGATGCGGCGGCGCCTGGAGATATTCGAGCCGGACGCCGTTCATATCGCCACCGAGGGGCCGCTCGGCCGGGCGGCGCGCGCCTGGTGCCTGAAGCGGCGCCTGCCCTTCACCACCGCCTATCACACCCGTTTCCCGGAATACGTCGCCGCGCGCTTCGCCGTGCCGCTGGACTGGACCTACGGCATCATGCGCCGGTTCCACGCGCCGGCGGCCCGCGTGATGGTGGCGACGCCCTCGATCGAGGCCGATCTCATCGCCCGCGGCTTCGCCAATATTGGCCGCTGGTCGCGCGGCGTCGACCTCGACCTGTTCCGGCCCAACGAGGCGGCGCCGCTCGACCTGCCGCGGCCCATCCACCTCTACGTCGGCCGGGTTGCCATCGAGAAGAACATCGAGGCCTTCCTGAAGCTCGACCTTTCCGGGTCCAAGGTGGTGATCGGAGATGGCCCCCAGCGCGCGTCGCTGCAGGCGCGCTACCCGGAAGCCAATTTCCTCGGCGCCAAGTTCGGCGCCGACCTGGCGCGCCACGTCGCCGCCGCCGACGTCTTCGTCTTCCCCAGCCTGACCGACACTTTCGGATTGGTGATGCTGGAGGCCATGGCCTGCGGCCTGCCGGTCGCCGCCTTTCCGGTGGCCGGGCCGAAGGACGTGGTGCGCGACGGCGAGGTAGGCGCGCTCGACTGGGACCTGGGCAAGGCGATCGACCGCGCGCTGGAACTGCCGCGCGCCGCCTGCCGAGCCTATGCGCAGGGCTTCACCTGGGAAGCCGCGACGCGGCAGTTCCTCGCCAACCTGGCGCCGATCGGGTCGACCACGACCTAGGTCGCGAATGCCCGATCGGGCACACTCAACCCCTTGCACGAGCAGCCTTTCGCGGGCATCAAGGCGCATGCGGCGGGGGCGCCGCCCGCCATGAACGAGGGGTATTCGATGGAAGAAGCAGCGACCGGACACGCCCTGTTCGGCTTGGACCCGCTCTGGGTGTCCACCTTCCTGCTGATCGCGACCTACGCCGCAATCATGTCGGAGAAGCTGAATCGCGCCATCGTGGCGCTGTTGGGCGCCGGCCTGATGATCACCCTCGGCCTGTTGAACCAGGAACAGGCGGTCGCCGGGATCGATTTCAACACCCTGGCCCTGCTCACCGGCATGATGCTGATCGTCGCCATCGCCCGGCGTTCCGGCGTGTTCCAGTTCGTCGCCATCATCTCCGCCAAGGCCGCGCGGGCCAACCCGGCCGGCATTCTGGTCATGATGGGAATCGTCACGGCGACGCTTTCCGCCCTGCTCGACAACGTCACCACGGTTCTGCTGATCGCCCCCGTGACCCTGGTCATCTGCCGCGAGCTGGAGGTCAAGGCCTATCCCTTCCTGTTCGCTGAGATCTTCGCCAGCAACATCGGCGGCACCGCGACGCTGATCGGCGATCCGCCCAACATCATCATCGGGTCGGCTGCAGGCCTTACCTTCATGGACTTCGTCTATGCGCTGGCGCCGGTCGTCGTCGTGATCCTGGCCTTCAACTGCCTGGCGATCCACCTGATCTGGGGTCGCGCGATGACGGCGACGGCGGCGGCCAGGGCCAAGGTCATGGCGCTCGACCACCGCGACGCCATCACCGACCGGCCGCTGATGATCAAGTCGGTCGTGGTCATCGCGCTTGTGATCGGTGGCTTTGTCGCCGCGCACCACTACGGCCTCGAGGCCGGCACCATCGCGCTGTTCGGCGCCGCCATCCTGCTGCTGCTCGACAATCTCGGCCGCTCGGTCGAGGACCAGCACCACCGCCTGATCGAGAGTTTCAACGAGGTCGAGTGGATCACCATCTTTTTCTTCGTCGGCCTGTTCATCGTGGTGGCCGGTGTCGAGCATGCCGGTCTGCTGAACATGATGGCCGATTGGCTGGTCTCGGTGACCCAGGGCGACTTGCAGGTGATGGGCCTGTCGATCCTGTGGGTCTCCGCCGTGCTCTCGGCGATCATCGACAACATCCCCTTCGTCGCCACCATGATCCCAGTGATCCAGAACATGGCGCCGACCTTCGGCGGCGATCAGGCGCTGCTGCCATTGTGGTGGTCGCTGTCGCTCGGCGCCTGCCTCGGCGGCAACGGCACGCTGATCGGCGCCTCCGCGAACCTGACCGTCGCTGGCATCGGCGAGCGCGCCGGCGTTCCGTTCCGCTTCCTCGAGTTCGCCAGGGTGGCGTTCCCGTTGATGCTGGCCTCGATCGCCATCAGCCATGTCTATCTCTGGTGGCGCTATCTCTAGAGGATGCAGGAGGGCGGCATGGAATCAGCCAGGCTCGCGCATCCCGTCCGCATCCTGCCGAACTGTCCCCGGCAGGCGACCACGCTTGGTGGGTTCACCATTGTGGTCGTCCTGGCCGTGTTCTGGATGGCAAACGACGGCCGGGATGTGATGGCGCCGGAACCGTTCCGGGCGACCGCGCCGTCCTTGCGCCGGCATCCGCGCAACCGGCCGGCGTGATGTGCCAGTCCGGCGCCCGAGCGCTGCGGCGACCGGCCGTCGACCGGCAATAGCGGCCGGCTCAAGTCCGGTGCAATATGGCAGCAGAGCCTAGCGGAGGGATCCATGGAACAAGCCACCCTCAAACTGCCGATCCGCCTGACGCCACGGCGCGGCGCGCAG
>JAEULF010000038.1 GCA_016793965.1 Alphaproteobacteria bacterium
GTCGAGCGGCGTCACGCCTGCGCGCGCGTCGATCAGCAGCAGCACGACGTCGGCTTCCTCGAGCGCGCGCTCGGTCTGCCGGCGCATGCGCGCCTCCAGGCTGTCGTCGAAAGCCTCCTCCAGGCCGGCGGTGTCGACCAGCCGGAACGTCATGCCGGCGAGCCGTCCCTCCGCCTCGCGCCGGTCGCGCGTGACGCCCGGCCGGTCGTCGACGATCGCCAGGCGCTTGCCGACCAGGCGGTTGAAGAGCGTCGATTTTCCCACGTTGGGGCGGCCGACGATGGCGACGGTGAATGTCATGTCGTGGGGCTTGCCCATTTGCCGGGCCGAAGGGCCCGGGGACTCGGCGGACGGCGGTCGCCGCAGCCTCTCAGGACGACTTGTGCATCAGGTAGGGCCCGAGCGCCAGCCAGCGCAGCCCCGAGCGGTCCAGCGTGCGTATCGCGTCCTCGGGCGATCCCACGATCGGCTCGCCATGCAGGTTGAAGCTGGTGTTCAGAACCGCCCAGGTCCCGGTGAGACGCCCGAAGGCGGCGATCAGGGCGTGAAAGGCGGGGTTCCAGTCCCGCCGCACGATCTGCGGGCGCATCGTCCGATCGGCACGGTGCAGCGCCGCCGGCAGCCGCGCCTGGCCTTCCGCCGTCGCCGGCAGGCCGACCATCATGTACGGCGAGGCCAGCCCCTTGGGATCGACGACGTAGCGGCCGGCCTCCTCCGCCATCAGGCTCGGCGCGAAGGGCATCCAGAAGTCGCGCTGCTTGATCGACTGGTTGATCTTGTCGACGACGTCGAGACGCCCGGGATGGGCGAGGATGGAGCGGTTGCCGAGGGCGCGCGCGCCGAACTCGGCAGCGCCGTCGAAGCGCGCGACGATCTCGCCCTCGGCCAGCAGGGCGGCGACGCGGCCGGCCATGTCGGCTGGGCGCTCGATGCGATAGCGCTCGCCGGCGCCCGCCGCCTGGATCGCCCTGTCGACCGCGCCGTCGTCGAACCGGCTGCCGAGGTAGATGCCGGCGGCCGGCGCGATCGGCGCGCTCTCGCCTGAAGCGAGATGGCCGTGGATCGCCGCCCCGATCGCCGTCGATTCGTCGGCCGCCGAGGGCGTGACCGCCAGGTCCTCGACGTCAGGCAGGCCGGCGATGGCGCCGTTCGCCTTGACGTTCATGAACACGCCGCCGGCGCAGGCGATGCGGCGGATGCCGGTCCGCCGGACCCAGGCGGAGACCCATCGGCACGTCATGGTCTCCAGATAAGCTTGCAGCGCGCCGGCGACGTGGTCGAAGCGCCGGAAGCGCAGCAGCTCCGCGAGCTTGGCGGAGAGGATCTCGGTGATGCCGAACGCAGCCTGCCACTCGCCGTCGCCGTCGACCCAGAGCAGGCGGGCCATCTCCTCCTCGATGTCCTTGCAGGCCGCGCGCTCCGCATAGGGGGCGAGCCCCATGACCTTGTACTCGTCCTCGTTCATGCGCATGCCCAGCATGCCGGTCACCAGCTGGTAGACCATGCCGATCGAGCGCGGCTCGAGAGTCTGGCTGAGCATGCGCGCCGACGCGCCGTCGAGGATCACGACGGAGGCGCACACGCCGTCGCCCATGCCGTCCAGCGTGAAGACGAGCACGGGGCCCGGCGCCCGCAGGAACGGCAGGACCGAGAGCGCGTGGCAGACATGGTGGTCGGCGAGGAGGACCCGGTCGCCAGTCAGGCCCGTCGCCTTGCTGAAATAGGCGGCCGCCTCGGCGCTCGTCGCCGGATCGTCAGGGCTGGTCCATTGGGAGGCGCGCTCGCGGGCGATGGCCGCGACCAGGCCGTCGTCCATGCGCGCGCCGCCCGCGCCGACGAGCTGCGCCTTGAACGCGTCGTTGGCGAGGCCGGAGCCGCGGTGCGACCGGAAGCCGGCGGACTTGAGGTAATGGTACCCGAGCGCCGACGTCTGGAAGAGGGTGCAGCTCGCGATGTCGGCCGCCGGCAAGACCTCGCGGTAGACGTGGTCGAGCACGAGGGTCGGGAAGCCCGACGATCCCTTGAGGCGGTTGCGCCTCTCCTCGCTCTCGCAGAACACCAGCGCGCCGCCGCGGATCGCCGCGACGGTCGCCGTGTGGCCGTAAGCGATGCCGAGATGCGCGTCCCTGGCCATTCTTCACGTCCATGCGCCGGGCCGACCGGCGCGCACCCAAGGCGGCGCCCGCCGGCTCCCGCCGGTCAACGATAGGTCGACAGGTCGCCGTCGTTGCGCAGGATATAGAGGCTGCCGTTGGCGATCACCGGGGGAAGCGACAGCTTCTCGCGCAGCTCGATCGCGCCGAGGAGCTGACCGTCATACGGCGAGAGCGACCAGGCCTCGCCATGGCTGCCGAGGATCAGGAGGCGATCGCTCGCCAGCGCCGGCCCCATCCATCGTATCGGCCGCTTGCGCTCGCGCGGTCGCTCGAAGCGCGGCAGCCCCTTGACCCAGCGCACGAGGCCGTCCGCCCGAGTCAGGCAAACGATCTCGCCGTTCCCCGTCAGCACGTAGACATAGTCGCCCGCGGCCCAGGGCGTGTCGACGCCGCCGATGTCGCGCTCCCAGATGCGGGCGCCGCTGCCCCGGTCGACCGCGACCATGCGCTCGCTCGAGCCGATGACGAACACCATGTCGCGATCGATGACCGGCCGGCCGCGGATGTCAGAGATGCCGATGCCGCCGCCGACCCGGCGCGCGGCGACGACGCTGTCGGACCACCGCACGCGCCCGGTGGCCGCGTCGAGCCCGACGACGTCGCCGGTGCTGTAGGGGACCACGACGATATCGCCGTCGGTCGCGGGGCCGGAGCCGCCGAGCATGCCGGGCGCCTCGGCACCCGCCTGGTGCGACCACTGGCGCGTGCCGTCGCGCAGCGACAGCGCGATCGCTTGGTTGTCGAGGGTGACGACGAAGACGCGCCCGCCCGCGACGACGGGCGCCGAGCGCACCGGGCCGGGAACGGGGACGCGCCAGAGCTCTTGCCCGTTCTCGCCGCGCAACGCCACGACCTGGGCGAACCCGGTGGCGGCGACGAGCACGCCGGAATCGTACGCGATGCCGCCGCCGAGGTTGGCGTCCCGGTCCTCGCGCGGCGTGACGCGGGTGCGCCAGATGCGCCGCCCCGTCGCCTCCTCATAGGCGCCGACGTTGGACACGGCGTCCATCGCGAAGATCCGGTTGCCGACGACCAGCGGCATCGCCAGCAGCGCGTTGTCGCTGTCGATGCCGCTGCCGACGCTCGTGCGCCAGCCGCGCGCGATGCCCGGCGCCAGCGCCAGGTGGTACATTGCATTGGTGGGATAGCCGCCGGCCTGGGGCCAGGCCTCGTTCACGTAGGGCCGGGGCAGGATGACGCGGCGATCGGCGACCGCCTGGTCCGGCTTCAGCGCCTCGTCGCCGACAAGCACCGCGATCCGCTCGCCTGGCAGCGGGGGGCCCTTGCTGTCGCCGCCGAGCCAGTCGGTGCACGAAGCGAGCCCCGCCACGGCCGCGACAGCGACCGCCAGGCTCGCCGCGCCGCGCCCCAATGCCCTGTCCATGCTGACCTCGTGCCGTCGGTGATGCCGATGCCCGGGACGGGCCGCCCTAGCGCGGCGCCGCGAGCGTCGCCGTCATCTCGGCCGCGCGCGCGCGCATGCCGGACGGCGCGGCGAGGTCGTCGGCGAGCTGCTTGTAGAGCGCCGCCGCCCGCGCGCGGTCGCCCGCGCGCAGCGCCAGCACGGCCGCGATCTCGCGGGCGCTGTAGCGCCAGGGCGCCTTGTCGTCCTGCAGGGGAGCGAGCTTGGCGGCGAGCTGGGCGGGATCGCCGGAATCGGCCTGGTGCATCACCGACAGCAGCGTGCCGAGCGAGCGCAGCAGCGGATCGGCGGCGGCGTCGGCTGAGACGCGCTCGTAGAGCGCCACAGCTTCCTCGCGCTTGCCCTGCTCCGCCTGGAGCGCCGCCGACTGCAGCAGCGCAAGGGTCCGATAGCCACCCTCGTAGCGCTCGGCCACTTGGGCGAGCGCCGCAAGAGCCGCTGCGGGCGTCTCCTTCGACGACTTGGCGAGCGCGGCCGCGAAAGCGTCGCTCGCTTCGACGCGCGCCTTGAGCTGCTCGGCCTTCCAGTAGAGCCATCCGCCATAGGCCGCGACCGCCAGGACGACGGCGCCGAGGATCGGCGGGCCCCACTTCTTCGCCAGCTTCTGCAGCTGGTCTTGCCTGACTTCCTCGTCGACTTCGGCAAAGACGTCGGTCACTGGCGACAATCCTCGTTGGCGGGACGGGCGAACGGCCGCAGCGGCCGGCGGCCGGCCCGGAGCGGCCGCATTGATCCCGAACGCGCTGGGGAAGGCAAGCGCGACGAGGCGCGCGGGTCCGGCCGCGCCGGCCGGGGCAAGGCCGCCGCGATCAGCGCCGCCACTTGATGCTGCATCCGATGGACGGCGCCTGCTCCCCCGGCGCCGGCTCGCCGCGCGCGACCGCGAGCATGGCATCCCGCATCTCGCCGCGCAGCTTGCCCCGGCCCGCTCCCGAGTCGCGCGTCCCGCCGGCATCGAGGCGGCCGTGATAGCGCAGCGCGAGGGCACCGTCGAACCCGTAGAACTCCGGCGTGCACGCGGCGCCGTAGGCGCGCGCCACCTCCTGCGCCTCGTCGATGACATAGGGAAAGGCGAAGTCGTGCGCGCGCGCGAACTCCGCCATGCGCGGCAACGAATCCTCGGGATAGGCGACAGGGTCGTTCGGCATGACGGCGATGGCCCCGACTCCCGCGGCTTGCAGCTCGCGGCAGTCGGCGACGGCGCGCGCGATCGATGCCTTGACGTAGGGACAGTGGTTGCAGATGAACATCACCACCAGCCCTTTGGCGCCGGCGACGTCTGCCAGCCTATAGCGGCGGCTGTCGGTGCCTTTGAGGTCGAAATCGGCCGCCCGCCAGCCGAGCGCCGGTCGCCCAACCATCACCGTCCTCCTGCCACGCATGCTTTCGGCCGCCTCCGTGTAGCAGAACGCGGCCGTCCGGTCATCGCAGGCGGCAAGGCGGGCGCCGACGGGGCGTCCCGCGGCGCGATGGCCGGCGATGGACAGCGGCATGGTTGCTAAGCGATTATTAATCCCGTTCGCGCAAGGTCCACGGCAGGTTCGCAGCGGCTTCCGCGCGTCCCGGCCGTGCGGCGTCTCGCGCGGCACCAGGATGGACGGAACCGCCATGGAGGCACCGATGCGCGTCGCCCTTGCCTTGCTTCTTGTCTCTGCCCTTGCCGGCTGCGGCGCCGCCGCCGGACCCGTCATCGCGGGCGCGACGGTCGCCACTTACGTCAACACGGGCAAGTCGCCGGTCGACCATCTCGCCGAGGAGGCGACCGACGAGGAATGCAACATCGTGAACCTCATCGAGGGCAAGAAGTACTGCAAGCCGCGCGTGGACAAGCGCATGCAGGCGCTGAAGGAAGCCGAGGCGCAGCCCTACTGCTACAAGACGCTCGGCCGGATCACCTGCTACGACACGCCCGATCCCTACGCGAACAACCAGATC
The DNA here is from genome assembly GCA_016793965.1 of Alphaproteobacteria bacterium. Taxonomy (GTDB): domain Bacteria; phylum Pseudomonadota; class Alphaproteobacteria; order JAEULF01; family JAEULF01; genus JAEULF01. The sequence continues at coordinate 5,515 of JAEULF010000038.1, forward strand.
CCGATGCGGTGAGCGCGGCCTGAGCGGCAGCGCTCCGCGCGCGCGCCTGCGCGCCAGCCTCGGATCGATCCTGCGCACGCACCGCGGCGCGGCGGCGCCGCAGCGCCTTCCCGCGATCGACGCCGCGCGCGGCGCCGCTATCGTCGCCATGGCCGTCTACCACGGCGCCTGGGACTTGGCGCTGCTCGGCGCCCTGGCGCCAGAAATCGTCTCCGCTTGGCCGTTCCTGTGGTTCCGCTCGGCCGTTCTGGGAGCCTTCCTGCTGCTGGCCGGAATCGGCGCGGCCTTGGCCGCGCAGCGGCGGGCCGGCTGGCGCGCGCATGCGCGACGCGCCGCGATCCTGGCGGCCTGCGCCGCGCTGATCAGCGCCGGCAGCTCCATCCTGGCGCCGCAAGTCGCGGTTCACTTCGGCGTCCTGCATTGCCTTGCATTGCTAGCGCTGCTCGGCCCTCTCCTGGAGGCCTCGCTGCGCCTGCCGAGCTGGTCTCTCCTCGCCCTGGGCCTGGCCGCCTGGGCATCGGCCGGGTCCGGCCCGCCAGCCGTTGACGCCCCCTGGCTTGCCTGGCTCGGGCTTGGCCCGAGCCGCCCCTCCAGCCTGGACTTCGTGCCCCTGGCGCCATGGCTGGCGCCCTTCTGCGCCGGCCTCGTCCTCGGCCGCCGCTGGGCGCGCCTGCCGCCCGCCTGGCTGGGAGCCTGGCCGTCCGGTGCCTGGGCGCGACCGCTGCTCTGGGCCGGACGTCACGCGCTCGCCGTCTACCTGCTGCACCAGCCGTTGCTGCTCGGCGCCCTCGCTGCTGCTGTTGCCTTGGCTGCTGCGCTGGCCTGACCGCCAGGCAATCCCCGCCCTAGTCGGCCAGGCCGGGTGCGCGCCCGCGCGCGAGGGGCGCGGCCGCTTCGCCCATGGCGTCGCCCGCCTCCCCGACCTCTTCGCGCCAGGGCCGCCAGCGCTCCAGCGCCATGAGACCGGCCACGATCAGGACGGCGAAGACCGCGGCCAGCAAGGGATAGGGCACGTCCCAGATCGCCGAGAGGGTCAGCTTGCCAGGGCTGCCGGCATTGATCATCGGCGCCAATGTCGGCTCGAGCAGGCTGAACGCCAGCGCGCCGGCCAAGCCGCCGAGCAGCGTCCACCAGGCGTCCCGATAGCCCGCGCCAAGCTGCGCGAAGACGGTGCCCGGGCAGGCCCCCGCCAGCACGATGCCGGCACCGAGCAGCAACCCGCCCACGAGGTCGGCGCCGTACAGCGTCGCCTTGGGAAACAGCTTGGTCATGCCCAGCCCTTGCATAGCCGCGATTACCGCCAGGCCGGTCGCCACGGCCGCAAGGAACACCTTGAGCATGATGAAGCGGCGCAGCTGCATCTGCCCGACGATGGCGCCTGGTTCGAAGACCCGCGACTTCTCGAGCGCGACGCCGAAGACCAGGCCCATCGCGAGGCCGAGGAGAACGGCTTGGAGAACGGACATGGCAGCCTCCTCAAGCGCGACGCAGCAGCATCGCCGCTGCGATTCCGCCGGCGAACATGGCCGCGACGGCGACGATGGATCCGACGGCCAGCTGAGCCAGCCCCGACAGCCCGTGCCCGCTGGTGCAGCCATCCGCGATCCGCGCGCCGAACACGATCAAGAAGCCGCCCAAGACGGCAACGGGCGCCCGCGCCGCAGGCGACGCAATGCCCATCGCGCGCTGCCAGACCGGCGACATGGCGCCGCGCCGCGTGCCCGACGCCCACGCGGACAAGGCGGCGCCCAGCGCGATGCCGGCGACGAGCGCCACCTGCCACCAGTTCTTGGCGCCGGACAGGTGCTTGGCGACGTAGCCGATCTTGGCGACTGCCGGGTCGACCAGGGCGGCGGCGTGACCGGTGAGGGTGACGTAGGACGACGACGTGCCGAGCGCCGTGTCCATCAGCAGGAATGCGGGGACCTGCAACAAGCCGATCAGCACGCCGGCCACGTAAGGCGACCACGCTCGGTCAGAAATTCTGGGCATAGGAGGCCTCCGATCGCATTTGGATCGGGGCACTAGACGCCCGTCCGGGCACCGCGCGCCTTGCTCTGGATCAATCGCGATGCCGGGCTGACTCCTGGATCCGCAGGATCGGCGTCAGCCGCGACGCAGACGAGCCCCCTGCGCCCGGGCGCCGCCGCCCGATCGCGAGAGCGCTGCGGTCAGAAGTTGAAGCTGTAAGTGACCGACAGGCCGACGATGCCCTGGTACCGGTCGCCGCGCTCCTTCACGATCTGCGCGTTGGCGGCGTCGCCGACCATGCGGTCGACCCGGCCGAACAGCGACACGCCGATCTCGCGCGTGAAGGCATAGCGCAGGTTGGCGCCGACGCCGACCTTGTAG
>JAEULF010000056.1 GCA_016793965.1 Alphaproteobacteria bacterium
CGCGCTCCTTGTCGACCTTGGTCACCTCGTAGTGCGCGGTGACCGTGTCGCCGAGGAGCACGGGCTTCAGGAAGCGGACCTTGTCATAGCCGGCGGAGACCGGGAAGTCGGTCAGGCCCGGTCGGTGGATGACGTGCGCGATGCTGAGCGTCGAGACCGTCGACATGTAGCCGACGAGCAGCGCGCCATGCGCGATCCGCCGCCCGATGTTCGACTTCTCCTTCATGTACTGGTCGTTGATGTGCGTGTCGCTGAAGTCGCCGGTGATGCCGGCGAAGAGCGTGACGTCGGTCTCGCCGACCGTCTTCGCGAACGCGTAGCGCTGGCCGATCTCGACGAAGTCCAGTCCCGAAGCCGCCGCTGTTGCCGCCATTGCACCCGCCCCCCTTCCGGCGCTACCGGCCGAGCGCTGCTTGACACCCCGCGCCTGCGCCGCTATGTAACCGGTTACATAAGAATGCCGCAGGCGTCAACGCATCAGCGGCGCAAAAGGGGAGGACCTCGGCGATGGACCGCTGCGTCGGCGCGCGCACTCCACATCCGCGGCGGCCGGCCCGGTCGCGCGCCGCCCGGCGCGGGATCTCCCGGTGACAGCCTTGCGCGCACCGCTGACCGCATCGCCGAGCAGGCGACGGCGCGGCCTGGCTCGCACTGTCAAGCGCGTCGTCAACTTCTTCCTCCCTGCGGTGGTCTTCGTGGCGCTCGTCGCCGCCTGGGCGGTGGCCGTCCATGTCTACGAGGTCCCGGCCTACCTGCTGCCGCCGCCGCAGGACGTGCTGCCGCGCATCGCGGAGGACCGCGTCAGCCTCCTCAACCATAGCCTGGTCACCATCCAAGAGATCGTGCTCGGCTTCGCGCTCTCGATCGTGAGCGCGATACCGATGGGATTGCTGATCGCGCTGTCGCCGCTCGCCAAGCGGATGCTCTACCCGCTGCTCGTCTTCATCCAGCTCGTGCCCAAGATCGCGATCGCGCCGCTCTTCGTCGTCTGGATCGGCTTCGGCATGGGCTCCAAGGTGATGCTGACGCTGCTGCTCACCTTCTTCCCGCTGCTGCTCGCCAGCATCGCGGGCTTCCAGATCCTCGACCAGCGCCTGCTCTACCTGACGCGCTCGATGGGTGCGACGTTCTGGCAGACATTCCGCTACCTGCGTTTCCCGGCGGCTCTGCCGGTGATCTTCGGCGGCCTCAAGACGTCCGCAACGATCGCCGCTACCGCCGCGATCGTTGCGGAGTTCGTCGGCGCCAACAAGGGCCTGGGCTACCGGCTGATGCAGGCAACCAATGTCATGGATACCACCCAGGTGTTCGCGATCTTGTTCTTGCTGACGGTCATCGGCCTCGCCCTGAACGGCATCGTCGAGCTCGTGGAGCACCTGATGACGCCATGGCGCCGCGCCCAGGTCGGCAAGTAGGCACAATCGAGAGACTGCAACGGGAGGAGGATGACGATGACGGCACGGACGCAGAGACTGCGGAATCCGCTGGCGGCCATGGGTATCGCGGCCGGCCTGGCGGCGGGCATGCTGGCCACGGGCCAAGCGCAGGCGCAGACCAAGCTGACGTTCCAGCTCAACTTCGCGGCCGGCGGCTACAATGCCGGGTTCCAGCTGGCGCTGGTGCGGGGCTTCTACAAGGACGCCGGCCTCGACGTGACGATCGAGCCCGGCAACGGCTCGCAGATCACGGCGCAGCTCGTAGCGGCGGGCAAGGCCGACATCGCCTTCGCCGACGCGGCGCCGGTCATGAAGCTGATCTCGTCCGGCGCCAAGATGAAGATCCTGTCGACCATCCTGCAGGGCAACCCGAACCAGGTGACGGCGCTCAAGAAGACCGGCCTCAAGTCCGTCGCCGACCTGAAGGGCCGGTCGATCGGCATGCCGAGCAGCGGTTCGCAGCCCACGATGTTCCCGCTGGTGATGGCGGCGAACGGGCTGAAGGACGGCGACGTAAGAATCGTCACCATGCCCGGCGACTCGCTCGTCGCGTCGCTGATGCAGGGCACGGTCGACACGATCGCCGGCTCGGTCGACTCTTACGCCATCACCCTGAAGGGCCTCGGCGCCGAGACGACCGACTTCCTGTTCATCGATTCAGGCGCGCCGACGGTGTCGACGTCGATCATCGCCTCGGACGCCTTCCTCGCCGCGAGCCCGGACATCGCCCGGAAGTTCGTCGCGGCGAGCCTCAAGGGCTGGTACGCGACGCTCGCGGAACCGGCGGCAGGCGTCGCAGCGCTCAAGAAGAACTTCCCCGACGCCAACGAGAAGGCGGCGCCGGCGCAGATCGAGGCCACCAAGTTCCTGATGTGCGTCAACCGCGCGAAGTTCGTCGGCAAGGCGACGCCGGAGCAGTGGGCCGACTCGGTCAAGATCTTCGCCCAGATCGGCGTGCTGCCGCAGGGCACGCCGGCAGAGTCCTACTACACCTACGACTTCCTGCCGCCGGAGAGCGAGCTGCGCAAGTGCCCGCTCTGAGCGAAGCCCGAGCCGTGAAGGCCGCCCCGCGGGACGAAGCCGCCCGCGGGGTGCGCCTGGAGATCGACCGCCTCACCAAGGTCTTCGGCGAGGACGCGGACCGCCCGTTCGAGGCGCTGCGTCCGACGAGCGCGACGATCGAGCCCGGCGAGTTCGTCTCGGTCGTCGGCCCGAGCGGCTGCGGCAAGAGCACGCTCATGCTGATGGTGGCGGGCCTGCTCCAACCCACCGGCGGCGCGGTCAAGGTCGACGGCACGGTCTTGCGCGGGCCGATGACGGATGTCGGCATCGCGTTCCAGGACCACCTCCTGCTCGATTTTCGCACCGCCATGGAGAACGTGCTGCTCCAAGGCGTCATCCGGCGCCTTCCGATGGCGCCGGTGCAGGAGCGCGCCCGCGTGCTGTTCGAGCGCCTCGGCCTCGCGAACGCCGCCGACCGCTACCCGCACCAGCTCTCCGGCGGCATGCGCCAGCGCGTCTCCCTGGCGCGCGCGCTGGTCCTCGGCCCGCCGGTGCTGCTGATGGACGAGCCGTTCGGCGCCCTCGACGCCCTGACGAGGCTGCAGGTGCGCTACGACCTCGAGCAGCTCTGGATGTCCGACCGGCCGACCGTGCTCTTCATCACGCACAGCGTCGAGGAGGCCGTCGGCCTCTCCGACCGCGTCCTCGTCATGTCGCCCTCGCCCGGCGATGTCGTCGAGGAGCTGCGCATCGACCTGCCCCGCCCGCGCCCGCTGACGCTGGGCGCCGAACCGGCCCTCGCCCGCCACGCGCGCAGGATCTACGACCATTTCGACCGCCTGGGCGTCATCCACCGCGACGGCGCGCCGCTGCACGGCCGCTAGGGCGCGAGGCGCAGCGACGCGCGGGCGACGACGTCGCCGCGATCCAGAAGAGCATCTTGCGTTCGAAGCGGCGCCGATCGATCTTCGGGCGCCTGAGACGATCTCTGCGCGATGGCCAGCCGCTGCGCAGCGTGGCGTCGCGGGCGCAGGGCCCGCGTGCGGATGGCGATTCTCCGGGCCGATCGCGCCCGCCTCGCCCGCACCTCCATGCGGCCCGAGCGCGCAGGGCCGCCATTTCAGGGAAGGCTTCATGAGCGGATCGATCGTCATCGTCGGAGCGGGAATCGCAGGCGTCGCGGCCGCCTATCACCTGGCCGTGCGCCATGGCTGCAGGGACGTGAAGCTGGTCGAGGCGGAGAACCCGCTGTCGATGACGTCGGACAAGTCGACCGAGGCCTATCGCAACTGGTGGCCGGGTCCCGACGGCGCCATGACGGCGTACATGAACCGCTCCATCGATCTCCTGGAGGAGCTGGCGCGCGGCTCCGGCAATCGGTTCAACATGAACCGGCGCGGCTACTTGTTCGCGTCTGCCGACGCGACGCGGGCGCCGTGGCTGATCGAGATGGCCGAGCTGGCCGCGCGCCATGGGGGAGGTGCCGCACGCGTCCATGGGAGCGCCGCGACATCGGCCTATTCTCCCGCCCCGGATGCCGCCTTCGACGCGCCGCTCGCAGGCGCCGACATCCTGACCGATCCCGCGCTGATCAGGCGGCATTTCCCCTACCTGAACGGCAACACGAAGGTTGTCGCGCACGTTCGCCGCGCCGGTTGGCTGAGCGCCCAGCAGCTGGGCATGATGATGCTGGAAGCCGCGCGCGAGGCCGGCGTGCGCCTCGTGCGCGGCCGCGCCACTCGCGTCGAGACGCGGGGCGATCGCGTGAGCGGCGTTCGCGTGGCCCTCGCCGCCGGCGGCGAAGAGCTGCTTGCGGCCGACAGCGCGGTTCTTGCCTCGGGGCCCCTCGTAAAGGAGATGGCGTCGCTAGCTGGGCTGACGCTGCCGACCTTCGCGGAGCCACATTACAAGATCTCCTGGAAGGACAGCGAGCGGGTCGTGCCGCGCGACGCGCCCATGATGATCTGGCTCGATCCGCAGCAGCTGCCGTGGCACGCCGAGGAGCGCGAAGCGCTCGCGGCCGACGCGACGACGCGATGGCTGACCGAGCCGTTTCCGGGAGGTGCCCACGGTCGCCCGGATGGCAGCGGCAGCACCGGAACGGTTCTCGCGCTCTACAACTACAAGAACGAGCAGGCGGAGGTGGTCTTCCCGCTGCCCGAGTCCGAGCACTATGGCGAGATCACGCTGCGCGGCATGACCACGATGGTGCCGGGGCTGCAGGTGTACCTGGATCGCGGCGCCCGTCCCTACGTTGACGGCGGCTACTACATGAAGACGCCGGACAACCGTCCGCTGATCGGCCCGACGCCGGTCGCCGGGCTGCACCTCTCCTGCTGCTACTCCGGCTTCGGAATCATGGCGTCCCAGGCCGGCGCGGACCTTCTGACGGCGCATCTGCTCGATAAGCCGCTGCCGTCCCATGCCGATGCCTTCGCCCTCGCGCGCTTCTCAGACCCGGTCCATCTGGCGCGGATCGCGACCTGGGGCGACGGCGGCCAGCTCTGACGGGTCAGTGATTGACCCAGGGGCGCTGGAGACGTGAACGGAACCGGAGGCCGGTCAGGTCAGCCTTCCGCGCCGATAGACAGTCGATCCCGCGCGCCGATCGAGACCCGCCGCCCGCGGGTCCCGGACCGGGCGCGCGCAAGATCAGGTTCCGGCGGCGACCCAGGGCGCGGCCCTGCCGCCCAGCCGCCGGGACACGGACGCTCCAGCCATGCCCCCGCGCCCCGCTTCACGTCCCGCAGAACGTCCGGCAGACGCGCTCGCTGGGCAGTGGCGGCGCGGCGTAGGCGGCGGCGTGGTCGTCCGAATAGGGATCTTGCAGCGCCTGGAACAGCGCCTCGAACGGCATCAGGTCGCCATGCTGCACGGCGGCGGCGAGCGCCTGCTCGACGCGATGGTTGCGCGGGATTATGGCGGGATTGGAGAGGCGCATGGCCGCAGCGATGGCCCGTGCCGGTCGGCCTTCCCGGGCAAGGCGCGCGCGCCAGCGGGGCTCCCAGGCATCGAGCCCCGCCGTGCCGGCGAAGATCTGGCGGACCGGCTCCCGCGCCTCATCGTCCGCAGCCCAGTCGCATAGCCGGCGGAACGCCAGCGTGAAGTCGGCGCTGCCGGCATGCATGGCCTTGAGCAGGTCCAGCACCAGCGCTCGGTCATCGGGCTCCGCGGTCGCAAGCCCGATCTTCGCGCGCATCACGGCGAGCCAATGCCGCTCGAACCGATCGGCAAAACCCTCGACCGCCTCGGTCGCCAGCGCCATGGCGGTCTCGCCGTCAGGGTCGATCAGCGGCAGCAGCGTCTCGGCGAAGCGGGCGAGGTTCCATTGCGCGATGCCCGGCTGGTTGGCATAGGCATAGCGCCCGCCCTGGTCGATGGCGCTGAACACGGTCGCCGGGTCATAGGCGTCCATGAAGGCGCAGGGGCCATAGTCGATGGTCTCGCCCGAGATCGCCATGTTGTCGGTGTTCATGACGCCGTGGATGAAGCCCACGCCCATCCAGCGCGCGACCAGCGCCGCCTGGCGCTCGGCCACCGCGGCGAGGAGCGCCAGAGTGGGTCGCTCGGCATCCTCCACCTCAGGGTAGTGTCGCCGGATCACGTAGTCGGCAAGGAGCTGCACGCCCGCCCGGTCGCTGCGCACGGCGAAGTACTGGAAGGTACCGACGCGCACATGGCTCGCGGCGACGCGCGTGAGCACGGCGCCCGGGAGGACGTCCTCGCGGTAGACCGGCTCGCCCGTCGTCACCACGGCGAGCGAGCGCGTGGTGGGAACGCCGAGCGCGTGCATGGCCTCGCTGACGAGGTACTCGCGCAGCACCGGGCCCAAGGCCGCGCGGCCGTCGCCACGGCGCGAGAAGGGCGTCTGGCCGGAGCCCTTGAGCTGGATGTCCCGGCGCTGCCCGTCGCGGCCGATCAGCTCGCCGATCAGGATGGCGCGGCCGTCGCCGAGCTGCGGCACGAAATGTCCGAACTGGTGCCCGGCATAGGCGGCCGCGAGGGGCTCGGCGTCGGTCGGCAGCGCATTGCCCGAGAACAACATCGCCGCGTTCAGCTCGATCGCTTCCACGTCGAGCCCGAGGACCTCGGCGAGCGGCCGGTTGAGAGCCACGAGCCGTGGGTCGGCGACCGGCTCGGGTGGCAGCCGGGCATGGAAACGGTCGGGCAACCGACGATAGCTGTTGTTGAAGCCGAACTGGATCTGGCGCGCGGTCATCAGTGCCTGGCCTCTGTGCCCGGGCGGTGCGATCTGGATCATATAGGAGCATTGAACTCCGGGGCGAGAGGCGGGGTCCCGATCGGGAGGCATGGACGTCGATCCGGATCGATCATCAGCGTACGCAGCGGCGCCGCCCGGCTCGATGCCGTCTCCAGTCTCAGAAACGCGTGTGCAGTCTCATCGACTCGTGGAAATGACACCGGAAGCAGATCGGTCCTTCCCCCGCAGCCACGGTTAGGCGATTCTTAAGGGTGATTGCCCGAGATTCGGCGGCAAATGTCGATTCCCGGCCTATCCAGGCCAGAGCGGAGGCGTCGGAGCCATGGTGCGCAAGTCGATCGCGACTGAGGCGGGCAGCGGGACGGCATCGGCCGGGGTCGCCCTCACGCTGGCGCTGGCATTCGCGGCAACGCTCGGCTTCTGGCTCGCGCCGCAGCCTGCCGACGCGCAGTCGCGCTGCCGCAATGCCGTCATCCCCCTCCTCTCCGTGCTCGACCGCGAGACCATGCTGCGCGTCAAGGACGGCACGATCTTCATCAAGGAGGACTGCACCGCCAGCCTCGCCTTCACCGTCGCGATGGAGCCGGGCCGCAGCGAGAAGCAGAAATTCGAGTTCAGCGAGGCCGACAAGGTCGGCATCTACGTCTCGCTCACCGACTTCAACAAGAACCCCTTCGTCGCCCCGTTCGAGGTCGGCCGCGTTCCCGCGATCTCCTGCGCCAGCTTCCAGGAGTTCACCTTCAACCTGGACGCCGGGCGCTTCGACCGCTCGACGGTCGTGAAGATCGCCGGCGGCGCGTTCTCGCTGAAGAAGCCGGAGATCATGCAGCCGTCGCCCTGCTCGTGAGCGCCGGGCCGCTGCCCGCATCCCGCGCGATCGGCTGAACCGGAGCCCGCGCTCGGGCCCCCGTCGCGTTGCCGGCAGGGCCCTGCCGCCTGACCGGACGCCCGTGGCATGATCGGCCTGGCAGGCGCGGGGGCGGGAGACAAGGATCATGCAGTTCAAGGAGCTCGGCCGCGAGCAGCAGGACGTGCGCGACGCGGCGCGGGCGCTCTTCGCCGCATGGGACGCGGCGCATGGCGAGCTGACGCGCGATTACCAGGCCGCCATCGGCTGGAAGGACGTCGAGGGCAAGCCGCATCTGGTCCGCAAGGAGCCCGACGGGCCGGAGAGCGACCTCGGCCCGCGCTCGCCGCACACGGAGGAGTTGTTCCAGCGCTTCACGGACGGCCGCGCCGCGCTGCGCGCGCGCATGCATGCCATGGAGCACGAGATCCAGAAGAAGGCCGCCGCGGTCCGCGACGCCGATCTCGGGCGCCTGCCGCGCACCGGCGCGCTGGTGCTGCGGCGGCTCGACCGGCAGGGGCTCCTCGGGGCCAAGGCCGTGCTAGCCGGGTCGAGCGCGCTTTTCGCCTACGAGGCCGGCGCCGGCGTGTCGCTCGCGCTGCGCGAGGGCGCCAGGGATTCCGACGGCCTGATCCCCGACGCCGACAAGCGCCTGCGGCTCGGCACCATTGCCTGGGACGCGAAGAGCCTGGCCGAGCACCTGCACCATGTCGACGCGACGTTCGCGCCGGGCAAGGGCGGGCGCAACCAGGCGGTCAACGGCGCCGGCTTCACCGTGTCCTGGGTGCCCATGCCGGCGAAGCCGCGCCAGCGCGACCCGCGCGGGCCGCACGACGTCAACTGGCTGCTCACGGCCGACACGTTCGAGGCGATCGGCTTCGACGAGGGCGGCCTGCCGACGCGCCTCGTGGCGCCCGATCCGCGCGCCTTCGCGCTGCACAAGCTGTGGCTGTCCGAGCGGGCCGACCGGCCGGCGGAGAAGAAGGCGCGCGACCGCGCCCAGGCGATCGTCGCCGGCGTCCTGGCCCGCCGCTTCCTGCGCCTCGCTTTCGCGGCGGAGGATCTGCGCCTGCTGCCCGTCGCCGTGCTCGAGGAGGGCGTCACGCCCGGAGCGCCGAGCCGGCCGAAGCCTGGCTGAGCGCCGCGCCCGCTCCTCAGCCCGAAGCGGCGCGCCCCTCGCGCTGCGGCACGGCGATCGCGATCCCGCCCTCCTGCAGGCATCGCTTGGCGGCTCGGCTGAGATCGGAGAGCAGCTCGGCATGCAGCTCCTGGCGCGCCCAGCAGCGCAAGGCGATCTGCGCGCCCAGATCCGTCAAGCTGAGCACCGCTGCCTGCGGCGGCGGCTCGGCCAAGGCCCGTGCGTCCGCCGCCGCGGCGCTTCGGAGGATGTCGAGCGCTCGATCGAGGTCGCTCTCGTAGGCGACCGTCACCTTGACCTCGACCAGACGCACCGGATTGCGCGTGAAGTTCTTGATGGTCGAGGTCCAGAGCGTTCCGTTCGGAACGGACAGGTAGATGCCGTCCCAGGTGCGCAGCACGGTCGTGAACAGCCCGACCTCCACCACGGTGCCGGCAATGCTGCCGGCCTCGACGTACTCCTTGACCTGCAGCGGGCGCAGCACCAGCAGCATGATGCCGGCGGCGATGTTCTGCAGCGTGCCCTGCAGCGCCAGGCCGATCGCCAGCCCGGCGGCGCCGAGCACGGCGATGATGCTCGCCGTGTTGACGCCGAACTGCGCCAGGACGGCGACCAGCGTGACGACGATGACGGCATAGCGCGCGACGCTCGCCGCCACCGGGACGAGCATCGCGTCGACCTGCGGCAGCCGGAGCAGGCCGTGCCGGATGCCGCGCTCGGCGAGCCGCGCGGCGATCCAGCCGACGGCGAGGATGAGGACGGCGCCGAGGACGCTGGTCGACCAGGCGAGCGCCTGCTCGGCCAGCGGCCCGAGCTCGGCCCAGAGCTGCTTCAGCCCGCCCTCGGGCATCGCCGCGCCGGCCGCGTCACTTCTTCGCGTTGGGGTCGATCGGCCGCGTCGCCTTCATGGACGGGCGCTCGTCGAACTTGGCGAACCAGGCGGCTGCCTTCGGGTGGCCCTTGCGCCAGTCCTTGTCGGCGAAGCGGAAGTCCAGGTAGCCCAGCGCGCAGCCGCAGGTGATCGTGCCGATATCGACGCGGCTGCCGAACCCCGGGACGGCCGCCTCGATGGCGGCTAGGCTGCCGTCGATCTTCAGCATCTGGCCGTCCGACCACTTCGACCACTGCAGCTCCTTCGGGCGCAGAACGGACTCGTAGCGCCAGAGGATCGCGGCGTCGAGAAGCCCGTCGCCGAGCGCTTGCTGCTGCAATGCCAGCCAGCGCGCGGCGCCGCCCGCCGGGAACGTCTTGGCGCCCTTGCCGAGCGAATCCAGGTACTCGCAGATCACCGGGCTGTCGTAGAGCGCCAGGCCGTCGTCCGTCACCAGCGTCGGCACCTTGCCCAGCGGGTTCGACGCCGAGACGGCGGCGTCGGCCGCGACCGGGCTCACGGCGGCGTTGATCCTCTCGATCTTGCCGTCCAGTCCGGCCTCGATGGCGACGGCCATAACCTTGCGGACATAGGGCGAGGCAGGCGAGTGGTAGAGCTTCATCGGGCGTTCCTCGGCTGGTGCTGATCGTGCGGCGCAGCATGCTAAGGGGCGGCACGGCGGCCTGCAACGCGGTTCGCGTCCTGCGATCCGCCGCCTGCCTCACTCCGCCTGGCGCAGGCGGATCGACAGCAGGCGGCGCAGCCCCTCCGCCGTCGCCATCATCGCCACCGGCAGGAGCACCAGCAGGGTCGAGACCGCCGTCAGCGTCGGGTCGATCTCGTACTTGATGCCCTCCCACATCCGCTTGGGCAGCGTCGTCGCAGAGGGGCCGCCGAGGAAGATCGCCAGGATCACCTCGTCGAACGAGGTCAGGAAGGCGAAGACGGCGGCGGACGCGATGGCCGGCAGGATGCCCGGCAGCGTGACGTGCCACAGGGCGCGCCAGTAGCTGGCGCCGAGGCTGCGCGCGGCGAGGTCGAGCGCCGGGTCGGTCGTGCGCAGCGCGGCGCCGACGATGACGATGACCAGGGGGGCCGCCACCACCGTGTGCGCGAGCACCAGCGCCGTCGGCGTCGCCACCAGCTTCGCCGGCGCCAGCAGGAGATAGAGCCCGATCGCCAGCACGATGGAGGGCACGACCATCGGCGAGACGAAGAAGAACTCCAGCGCCTTGCGCCCGGGGAAGCGGCCGCGCACCAAGCCGATCGCCGCCAGCGTGCCGAGCACGGTCGCGGCCAGGGCGACGATCGCCGCGACGCGCAGGCTGAGCAGCGCCGGCTCGATCCACTGCCTGGACTCGAAGAAGTTGCGGTACCAGCGCAGCGACCATTTGGGCGGCGGGAACTGGATGTAGGCCGTGTCGTTGAAGCTGACGACGGCGATGATGACGATGGGCGCGATCAGGAAGAACAGGGTCGCGGAGCAATAGGCCCACAGCACCGTCCGCCCGATCGTGAAGGGCCTGGGGTCCATCGCTCAGCCTCGCCCCGTCAGCCGGTCGAGGCCGAGCGCAGCGCTGAACGCGACGAACAGCGTTCCGACGACGGTCAAGAGCATGACGCCGAGCGTCGCGCCGAAGCCCCAGTCCAGCAGGTCGCGGATCATCAGCTCGATCAGCGTCGCCAGCGTCACCTCGCCCTCGCCGCCGAGCAGCGCCGGCGTGACATAGGCGCCGACGCCGAGCACGAAGACCAGGACGCAGCCGGCCGCGACGCCGGGCAGCGACAGAGGCAGGAAGACGTGCAGGAACGCGCGCGCCGGCGAGGCGCCGAGGCTGCGCGCGGCGCGCACCAGGCGCATGTCGATCCGCGCCATGACGCCGTAGAGCGGGAACACCATGAAGGGCAGCAGCACGTGCGACAGCCCGACCTGCACGCCGAACATGTTGTAGAGCAGCGACAGCGGCCTGGCGACGACGCCCCAGTCGGTCAGCGCCTGGTTGACGATGCCGTTCTTGCCCAGGATGACGATCCAGGCATAGGTGCGCACGAGGATGCTCGTCCAGAACGGCACGAGCACGAGCAGCGAGATCGCCGCTCGGGCGCGCGGGCCGACGGTCGTCATCAGGTAGGCGATCGGGTATCCCAGCGCCAGGCAGACCAGCGTCACGATGACGGCGATGTCGAGCGTGTTACGGAACGCGATGAAGGGCGACGCCTGCGTGAACAGCCGCTCGTAGTTGGCGAGCCCGAGCTTGGGCCCGTACAGGCTCCAGACGAACAGCTTGGCCAGCGGGTAGAGGTAGAGCGCCGCGAAGAACGCCAGGCAGAACAGCACGAGCAGCCCCGGCCGCGAGCGCCAGTAGCGCGCGGCGAGCGCAGGAGCGGCGGCGGCGGACGCTGGCGTCACGCGCCGCTCCTGCCGTCGTCCCGGGCGCGCGGAGCGCGACCCGGGACCCAGGGCGAGCGGCTGAGGCGCGGCCCTGGGTCCCGGATCTGCACGGCGCTGACGCGCCGCTTGTCCGGGATGACGGCTGGAGGAAGCATCGGCTCAGGCCGAGCGGTGCCCTAGCCCTTCTTCAGCATCCACTCCGCGAAGCGCTCCTTCTGCTTCTGGTTCTCGTTCTTGCCGTCGGCGCCCGGCTTGCCCCACCAGTCCTCGTTGATCCAGAACTGGCGCTTGATGTTCTCGGGCGAGGTCGTCAGGTCCTTGGCCTCGGCAGCGGTCAGGTGGTTGAAGGCGTCGGCGTTGGCCGGGCCGTAGGGGTCGCGCTGCACCATTCCGGCCTGGCGCTTGGCATCGAGGGCGAAGTTGATGAACTCCAGCGCCGCCTTCTTGTTCTTGGACCCCTTGGTGACGCACCAGTAGTCGGCGCCGAGCTTGCCCTGGTTGTACTCGACGTCGATCGGAGCGCCGGCGCGCTTCGCCGTGATGCCGCGCGAGCCGACCGTGTTGGCGATGTCGATCTCGCCAGACGTGACGAGCTGGATCGCCTCAGCATGGCCCTGATACCACTTCTTCACCAGCGGCCGCAGGCGGTCCATGCTCTTCCACGCGCGCTCGACGTCGAGCGGATAGAGCTTGTCCACCGCGACGCCGTCGGCCAGCAGCGCGATCTCGAGCTGCGGCGAGATGCCTCCGCGGAAGGCGAAGGAGCGCGAACCCGGGAAGGCCTTGCCGTCCCACACCTCGGCCCAGCTCTTCGGGTGCCTGCCGGTCGGGAAGGTCTTCGAGTTGTAGACGATGTTGAACGAGTAGAGCTTGTTGCCGACGGCATGGCTCGAGTGCAGCTCTTTCGGGATCTTGTCGAGCTTCGCCTTGTCGATCTTGGAGTAGTCCATCGGGTCGAGCAGGCCGTTGCCGATCATGGTCTGGATCGCCGGCAGGTCGGTCTCCAGAACGTCCCAGGTGACGTTGCCCGCGTCCGACATCGCCTTGAGCTTGGCGTTCTCCGGCGGCGTGTCGTCCTTCACCGTCAGGCCCGACGCCTTCTCGAAGTCGGCGAAGATCACCTCGCGCATCGACTTCGCCCAGGAGCCGCCCCAGCTCACCACGACGAGCTCGCCCTTGTCGGCCAGCGCCGGGCGGACATGGAAGAACGGCCCGACCGCGGCGAGCGCCGCCAGCGCTCCGGTCGACTTGATCACCTTGCGGCGACCGATCACGAACTTGCTGGACATCTCCGCCTCCTCAGTGGTTGCACGAACGCTCAACGAGTCTCGGCCGGCACGACGGCCGCATCGGCCGCCGCCCAGCTCGCGCGCACGCTCTCTCCGACCGCCGGTCGGTAGGCGCCCGACCGGTTGGCGACCTTGGCCGTCAGCGCGACGCCGCCGCCGAGGTCCAGGCGGTAGCGGCTGAAGTCGCCGACATAGGTGAGGTCGCGCACCTGCGCGCCGAGGCCGCCGCCCGAGGGCTGCAGCGCGATCTTCTCCGGGCGCAGCACGAGGGCGCAGGGAACGCCGGCCGCCAGCGGGCCCGGCCCGCCGGCCGGCAGCGCCATGCCGCCCGCCCGCACCGCCCAGCCGCCGCCGTCGCGCTCCAGCGTGCCGTCGACGAGGTTGGACTCGCCGATGAAGGTCGCGACGAAGCGGTTGGCCGGGCGCTCGTAGAGGTCCTCGGCCGTGCCGACCTGCTCGATGCGCCCGCGGTTCATCAGCGCGACGCGGTCCGACATGGTCAGCGCCTCGCCCTGGTCGTGCGTCACGTAGATCACCGTGACGCCGAGCTCGCGGTGGATGCGCCTGATCTCCGACTGCATGTCCTCGCGCAGGTTCTTGTCGAGCGCGCCGAGCGGCTCGTCCATCAGCAGCAGGCCGGGGTCGAAGACGACGGCGCGGGCCAGCGCGACGCGCTGCTGCTGCCCGCCGGAGAGCTGGCCCGGTAGGCGCTCGTCGAGCCCGCCGAGCTGCACCATGGCGAGCGCGCGCCGCACGCGCGCGGCGATCTCCGCGCGCGCGACGCCGCGCATGCGCAGCGGGAAGCCGACGTTCTGCGCCACGCTCATGTGCGGGAAGAGCGCGTAGTTCTGGAAAACGACGCCGATCCCCCGCCTCTCCGGCGGCAGCGCGGTCAGCGAGCGGCCGTCGAGCGCGACGTCGCCGCCGGTCGGCGGCGTGAAGCCCGCCACCATCATCAGCGTGGTCGTCTTGCCGGAGCCGGACGGCCCGAGCAGCGTCACGAACTCGCCGCCCGCCACGTCCAGGTCGATGCCGTCGACCGCGACCATGCCTTGGTAGCGCTTGGCCAGACGCTGGAGGACGAGACGGCCGCCCTTGCCCGGCTGCGCCATGGCTAGAACCCCGGGTGCCGGTTGGCCTCGTCCTCGAACGGGCCCTTGGCCAGG
>JAEULF010000061.1 GCA_016793965.1 Alphaproteobacteria bacterium
CCGCTGCCGCCTCGTTGGCGCCGTTGGCGTAGGAGTTGACGAAGAAGACGCAGCAGGCCGCGCAGCCGGCGTCGAGGAGCGCCTTCGCGGCGTCGCGCACCTGGTCGAGATCGACCGCCCTGCGCACGGTGCCGTCGGCGAGCACGCGCTCGTCGACCTCCAGGCGCAAGTCGCGCGGCACGATCGGCTCGAACTGGCCCCACAAGCCCCAGGTCTGCGGCCGGTCGCGCCGGCGCATCTCCAGCACGTCGCGGAAGCCGCGGGTCGTGATGACGCCGATCCGCGCCCCCTTGCGCTCCAGCAGCGCGTTGGTGCCGACCGTCGTGCCGTGCACCACCGTGGCGACGGCGGCGAGGTCGTCGACGCCCGCGCGGATGCCCTGGACGAAGCCCTGGGACTGGTCGCCCGGCGTCGAGGGCACCTTCGCCGTGCGGCAGCGCCCCGTCGCCTCGTCGAGGAAGAACACGTCGGTGTAGGTGCCGCCGACGTCGACGCCGATCACGATGCTGGGCTTGGTCATTCGGCGGCGGCGCTCGGCTCATTCCGGCGGGCGCGGCTGTCGGTCCACAGGGCCTCCGCGCTGAAGGCAAGGTCACCCTCCCAGCACAGGTAGTCGCCCCGCCAATGGATCGCCATGGTACAGACGAAGAAGGCGGGGTCCGCCATCGGCGCCAGCACGCCGCCCTGGCGGACGATCGGCGCCATGTCGGCGACGCTGCGCGACCCGTCGTCCCACTCGATGGCGACGGTCAGGTCCTCGCTCGGGACCGCGTGGCGGATGCGCGGGGTCATTCGACGATCTTCTTCAACGACTGCTTGGCGCGAGCGCGGCGCCAATTGTCCATCAACGGCGCGCGATGGCCAAGCGTCCATTGCTGCGGGGCGCGTTGCGCGCGTACCGGGACATCGCCCTGCGCGCTCAGGATCGCGCCCGACGCGATCTCGATCCGGCCGGAGAAGCCGGGCCCGCGGAAATGGAAGTGCGGCGGGTCATGATCGCTGAAGAAGAGCTGGATGAGGATGCCCTGGACGATCGCGACGGTCGGCATTCGCGGGTCAGCTCAACGTCTGCCGGCGCGCAATGCCGATGTCGCGGCGGCATCGACCGTGCCGTCCGCCGCCAGCGCCACGGCGTAATCCGTCCGCGCCCTGCCGGCGCTGACGTAGCCGAGGCGCACGTCGCGGGCGACATCCTCTGGCGGCCGGGCGCGCGGGTCGCCGTAGCCGCCGCCGCCCGGCGTCTCCAGGCGCACATGCTTGCCCTGCCGGAGCTTGATGCCGACCATCTTCGACACCATCGGCGGCACGGCGCTGCCGTCCTCCTGCTCATAAGTGAAGCGGTTGAGCGCGGCCGGCATCCCGCCGGCGACGCCCTGCGGCGGGAACTTGCCGCGCTCGCCGAACAGGAAGACGTCGGCCGCGGTCTCCAGCAGCTCGATCTCGTAGATGGCTCCCAGGCCGCCGCGATGGGCGCCGGGGCCGCCGCTGTCCGGGCGCAGCGCCCATTGGGCGAAGGCGACGGGGTAGGCGGCCTCCAGGATCTCCAAGGGCGGGATGGTCGCGGTGGAGATCGGCGCGTTGCCGTGGTTGAGCCCGTCGCCCGCCGGGTTGCCGGGATGGCCGCCGCCGAAGAACGAGAACATCACCCAGCGCCGCCCGTCCCGGCGGTGGCCGGCCAGCGACAGCGCGTTGATGGTGCCGTAGGCGCAGCCGTTCGAGCGCTCGGGCGCGGCCTTGGCGAGCGCGCCGTGCACCACGTCGATGACGCGCATGATGGTCTCTGTGTAGCCGCCCACCGGCTTCGGCGCCTTGACCGAGAGGATCGAATCCTCGGGGATGACGAAGCGGATCGGGCGCAGCACGCCGGCATTCGCCGGCACGTCGCGGAAGATGTGCTTCAAGGCGACGTAGCAGCTCGCGATCGCGGTGGAGCGCGCGATGTTGACCGGGCCCTGGCAGGCCTTGGCCGTGCGCGTGAAGTCGAGGGTCATCTCCTCGCCCTTGATCGTCAGGTCGACGGCGATCTTGAGGGCCGTGTCCGCGATCCCGTCATTGTCGAGCCAGTCGTCGCACGCATAGGTGCCGTCGGGCAGCTCGGCGATGCTGGCGCGCATCAGCGCCTCCGCGCGCGCCTTCAGCTCGGCGAGCGCATCGTCGACCGTGCGAACGCCGTGCTCGTCGAGCAGCGCGGCGAGGCGCTTGGCGCCGAGGTCGAGGGCGTTGACCTGGCCGTTCAAGTCGCCGTAGAGGCTGCCCGGCAGGCGCGAGTTGGCCTGCAGGATGTCGACCACGTCCTGGCGCAGCGCGCCGGCGGCGAAGAGCTTCACCGGCGGGATCAGCATGCCCTCCTGGAAGCACTCCGTGGCGACGGGGTTGTAGTTGCCCGGCACGTTGCCGCCGACATCGTGCCAATGGCCGACCGAGGCGAGCCAGCAGAACACCTGGCCGTCGCGGAAGAACGGCCGCACCAGCTTGAAGTCCGAGAGATGCGTGCCGCCCTCGTAGGGATCGTTGAAGACGAAGACGTCGCCGTCGGCGAGGCCGCCGCCGGCAGCGCGGTCCCGGGCCACCTTGTCGATCACCGCCTTCACCGCGAACGACATGGCGCCGACGAAGACCGGCAGGCCGGACTTGCCCTGCACCAGCGTCTCGCCCGTGTCCCGATGGTAGAGCCCGTGCGAGGCGTCATGCGCCTCGGCGATGATCGGGTTGAAGGCCGAGCGGAACAGCGTCGCGTCCATCTCGTCGGCGATCTGCTCCAGCCGGCCCTGCAGCACGGCGAGGGTGACGGGATCAAGCGGCATGAAGGCTCCGTCTGGCGATGGCGATAGCTGTGGCGGCGGACGCGGGGAGAGAGCGATCGCTCATCGCACGGTCTCTCATGCGTGCCCTACCTGTCAGCTCCACCGCACTTGTCAGCCCCGCGAAGGCGGGGATCCACTCTGCGGCAAGGTGTTGCCTTCGCGAATTGGGGCTGTGGCATCGCCCGCGCACTGTGACGTCGATTCCGTTGTCGGCCCGGTGGGTCCCCGCCTTCGCGGGGATGACAATTGGGGCGGGGATGACACGGGGGGCGAGGACCGCTGCGGAAGCGCCGGCACGCGCCGCTGTGCTGGTCCGGTCAGCGCTCAAACTTCGCTCCGTCGTAGCGGGCGCCCAGCGCCAGCATGTCAGGCGTGCCGATGACGGCGTTGAGGCCCTGGAAGTCGTGCATCCGGTCCTTGAAGGGCAGGGTGGTGCCGTGCGCCTTCAAGCTGGCGAGGTACTCCTCCGCCGTGCGGGCGAGGAAACGCACCAGCCCGCCGGGGAAGATGACGAAAGCGAAGCCCAGGCGCTCGAGGTCGGCAGCGTCGCTGACCGGCGTCTTGCCGCCCTCCACCATGTTCGCCATGACCGGCACGCGTCCCCTGAAGCGGTCGGCGATCGACTGCATATGCGCGCGGTCCTCGGGCGCCTCGACGAACAGCATGTCGGCGCCGGCCTCGACGTAGCGCTCCGCGCGCTCCAG
The DNA here is from genome assembly GCA_016793965.1 of Alphaproteobacteria bacterium. GTDB lineage: Bacteria > Pseudomonadota > Alphaproteobacteria > JAEULF01 > JAEULF01 > JAEULF01. The sequence continues at coordinate 3,509 of JAEULF010000061.1, forward strand.
CGCCGCGTCGAAGCCCTCGACGGCGACGGCATCGGTGCGCGCGACGATCAGCGTGTCGGCGCTGGCGCGGGCATCGAGCGCCGCCTTGAGCTTGCCGACCATCTCGCCGGCGGGGATCAGGGACTTGCCCTGGAGATGGCCGCAGCGCTTGGGGAAGCTCTGGTCCTCGAGCTGCAGCCCGGTGGCGCCGCAGCGCTCTAGCAGCTCGACCGTGCGCCTGACGTTGAGCGCGTTGCCGAAGCCGGTGTCGGCATCGACCAGCAGCGGCAGCGCGACGCGCGAGCGGATCGCCTCGACCGTGTCGGCGACCTCCTTCAGGCTGACCAGGCCGATGTCGGGCCTGGCGAAGCGCGTGTAGGCGATCGAGGCGCCGGAGAGGTAGGCGCAGGCGAATCCCGCGCGCTCGACCAGCAGCGCCGAGAGCGCGTCGTAGCAGCCCGGCGCCACGACGATCGGCGGCGACTTCAGGCGAGCGCGGAGAGCGGCGGCAGCGGTCATCGAGCGGCCACCTTGGCCCTGGCGAAGCGCTTCTCCAAATGCGGTATGAGCCCGCCGTCGCCGACGATGGCGAGGAGATGCGCCGGCACCTTGTCGCAGGCGAGCACCGCGCCCGTGGAGTGGTTGGTGACCGTACCGGCCAAGCCGTCCACGCTCACGCGGTCGCCCGCGCGGATCTGGTCGACCTCGGCG
>JAEULF010000017.1 GCA_016793965.1 Alphaproteobacteria bacterium
TGCAGATGGCGGCGCTGAAGTCGATGCCGTCGGCCTATATCGACAACGAGCACGAGTTCTGGGACTCGATCTTCACGCGCATCGCCAAGTTCCAGGCGCAGAACGACCCCGAGAAGCGCGAGGTCCGCTACTTCTACACCAGGACCGCGCGCGACGTGCTCGACACGCCGGGCAACGACGGCAAGACGGCGCTGCACCTCGCCGCCATGAACGGCAACGAGCGCATCGCCCGCTTCATCCTCGACAAGGTGCTCGACTTCTCGGCCGCCGAGAAGCTGAAGGAGGCGCAGGAGCAGCGCCTGGCCAAGGAGGTGCTGGGGCGGCGCAAGGCCTATCTGGAGGAGATGCGCACCAACCTCGGCTACCTGACCGGCGCCGATTCCGAGAGCCACAACCCGTGGACGCTGGCGCTCTTCCACGGCCACAAGAACGTGCTGATGGCGATGGTCGGGCGCCTGGAGAAGTATCCGGAGTACCTGGAGATCCTGGCGATGCTCCCGGTCTGGGCCAAGATCCCGGGCTACATGTCCGCGCGCGACAAGGACAAGGGCATGACGCTGGTCGAGTACGCCACGCGCATGCAGGCCGACAGCCAGGACCAGCAGGAGGCCGTGCGCTACATCCGCACGATCCTGCGCGCGGCGGAGGACCGCACGAAGATGCGCCAGGAGCAGGGCCGCAACATCGGCAAGCAGGGGCTGGTCTAGGGGGAGCCCGGGCGCAACCGGCATCCTTGGGACGCGCGCCTGGTGCGGCGCGCCGGCCGCCCAGGTTCCAGCGGCGCATGCGCGCCGTCCGGCCTCTGCCTGAGGACGCTAGAGCCTGCGCAAGTGGAACGAGCCGAGAAATGGTGCCGCCGGTCAGGATTGAACTGACGACCTCAGCCTTACCAAGGATGCGCTCTACCACTGAGCTACGGCGGCACGGGGGCAGGCCCCGTCACTGAGGAGCGGTGCTGATACACGATGCGAGCGGGGGCGGCAAGTCGCGCGGCGCTGTCTGCCGTGGGGAGAGCGCCGCGGCGGCATCCATTGGCTCAGCGCAGGCCAGGGCAGCGCTGGAGAGAGTGGCAGCGTCGATCTCGTCTCTCGCGGGGAAGGCAATTGTCTTTGTTCTTCGGTACGTTTCCCGCGAAATCGGCAAGCGGTTGCCGAGCAAGGACCGGTGCCGACCGGCGCCGGCGACGGACGTGGTGCTCCGCGACTCCTTGACCTCCGGCACGTTCCCGTGGGCGGGAAGGTTTTGCGGGTCCAGTTGGCCGGCATGATCGAGCCGCCGCAGCAGCGCCGCCGCCCGCTGGCGACCCTGCGGGCCTGTGCGGCGCGAGCTGCCTTGCGCCGGGCGGCGGTGCGGACGGCCCGGTCGGCGCGCCTCTTCACAGCGTGTCGCAGCTGGCCTAAGGACAGGGGCACCTTCGCCCAATTCCGGTCCCCGCCTTCGGTCCCCAACTCCGGCCCAGCGATGCCGCCGCGCGACCCGCAGCCTCCCGTCGCTCCCCGCCCGAAAGGGCCGAAGCCGGCGCAGTCGCCGCAGCGCCAGGCGCGCGAGGCCGAGGCGCTGCGCGCCAATCTGCGCCGGCGCAAGGCGCAGCAGCGCACGGCAGCCGAGGCTGGAGCCGATCCGACCGCAGCACCCGCTGACGGCAAGGACCGGCCATCGGGATGATGTCATCCGCCGGCGCTGCGGTCCGGTGCATCCCCCCCGTTCCCCGTCTGCACGGGACCTGCACAACCCGGCCATGGCAGCTGCATGGCCGTCCCCCAGGCTTGAGGCCGCTGTTGCACTGCAGTATGAAGGCGCTCCGCGGCAGATCCCGGGCGCGCGCCTTCCCGGCGCCCCTGCCCTGCCGCCGCCCTCTGCCCCTGGTGAACCGATGCCCGTGATGCCCGACAGCTGGATCCGCACGATGTCGCTGGAGAAGCGGATGATCGAGCCGTTCACCGACCGGCAGCATCGCGAGGGCGTGATCTCCTACGGCCTCTCGTCCTACGGCTTCGACGCGCGCGTCGCCGCGCAGTTCCGCATCTTCACGAACGTGCGCAACGCGCTGGTCGACCCCAAGCACTTCACCGAGGCGAGCTTCGTCGAGCACGAGGGCGACCACTGCATCATCCCGCCCAACAGCTTCGCGCTCGCCCGCACGGTCGAGTACTTCCGCGTGCCGCGCGACGTGCTGGTGATCTGCCTGGGCAAGTCGACCTATGCGCGCTGCGGCATCATCGTCAACGTGACGCCCTTGGAGCCGGAATGGGAGGGCCACGTCACGCTCGAGTTCTCCAACACCACGCCGCTGCCGGCCAAGATCTACGCCAACGAGGGCGCCTGCCAGTTCCTGTTCCTGAAGGGCGACGGCGTCTGCGAGGTCTCCTATGCCGACCGCAAGGGCAAGTACATGAACCAGACCGGCATCACCTTGCCGCGTCTCTAGTCGCCGACGGAAGGCCGAGACCGACCACGATGGACAGGATCCGCATCCAAGGCGGCAAGCCGCTCGCCGGCGCCATCCCGATCAGCGGCGCCAAGAACGCGGCGCTGCCGCTGATGGCCGCCTGCCTGCTCAGCGACAAGGCGTTGCGGCTGTCCAACATGCCGCATGTCGCCGACATCGCCAGCATGGCGAGCCTGCTCGCGCAGTGCGGCGTCGACGTGCACATGGACGGCGACGCGGCGACGGGCTGCCCGCAGGGCAGCGTGCTCACGCTGTGCGCGCGCCAGGTGACCAGCACCGAGGCGCCCTACGACCTCGTGCGCAAGATGCGCGCCTCCGTCCTCGTGCTCGGGCCCTTGCTCGCGCGCTGCGGCGAGGCGCGCGTGTCGCTGCCCGGCGGCTGCGCCATCGGCACGCGGCCGATCGACCTGCACCTGAAGGCGCTGGCGCACATGGGCGCCGAGATCACGCTCGACGCCGGCTACGTGACCGCGCGGGCGCCGAAGGGCGGGCTGGTCGGCGCCCGCTTCGCCTTCCCCTCGGTCTCCGTCGGCGCCACCGAGAACGCGCTGATGGCAGCCGTGCTGGCCAAGGGCGAGACGGTGCTCGCCAACGCCGCGCGCGAGCCGGAGATCGGCGACCTCGCGCGCTGCCTCGCCGCCATGGGCGCCCGGATCGACGGCATCGGCACCGACACGCTGACCGTGCACGGCGTCGAGAGCCTCAACGCCGCCAGCCATGCCGTCATCCCCGACCGCATCGAGGCCGGCACCTACGCCATCGCCGCCGCCATCACCGACGGCGACCTGACGCTGCAGGGCGTGAAGCGCGAGCTGGTCGCAGCGCTGTGCGAGCACCTGGAGGGGGCCGGCGTCGCCGTGACCGAGACGCCGGCCGGCCTGCGCGTCCACCGCCACAACGGCGCCCTGGTCGGCATCGACGTCATGACCGAGCCGTTTCCGGGCTTCCCCACCGACCTGCAGGCGCAGATGATGACCCTGCTGACGGTGGCCAAGGGTGCCGCCATGGTGACGGAGACGATCTTCGAGAACCGCTTCATGCACGTGCCGGAGCTCTGCCGCATGGGCGCCAACATCAACATCCACGGCGCCTCGGCCATGGTGCGCGGCGTGCCGCAGCTGCGCGGCGCGCCTGTCATGGCGACCGACCTGCGCGCCTCGGTCTCGCTGGTGCTCGCCGGCCTCGCTGCGCAAGGCGAGACGACGATCAGCCGCGTCTACCACCTCGACCGCGGCTACGAGCGGCTGGAGGAGAAGCTGCAGGCTTGCGGCGCGCGTATCGAGCGGCTGAAGGGCTGATGGGCCAAGGATCGAGGGGCATGAAGGCGGACGGCGGCAAGGATGCGGGGCTGAGGCTCGCGGCGCGCGACGCCGACGACGTCGCCGTGATCTCGGCGATGCTGCAGGACGCGATCGCGCCCTTGAAGGACCTGCGCTACGAGCCGGCGGAGCGCCGCTTCGTCGCGGTCGTCAACCGCTTCAAGTGGGAGGACGCCGCGGCCACCCACGCGCGCGACGGCGCCTATGAGCGCGTGCTCTGCGGCCTCTCGGTCGGCGCGGTCAGGGCGGCGCGCGTCCAGGGCATCGATCAAGGCGAGCGCGACCGCCTGCTCTCGCTCCTCGCCGTCGCCGCGGAGACCGGCCCGGCCGGTCCGGCTGTCGTCCTCACCTTCGCCGGCGGCGGCAGCGTGAGGCTGGAGGTCGAGCGCGTCGCCATCGTCGCGGAGGATCTCGGCCTGCCCTGGCCGACGCAATGGCAGCCCGGCCATGGCGCGGACGGCAGCGGCGGGGAGAGCGGCAAGCGATGAGCCCGCCGCCGGACGCCGGGGGAACGTCCATGGCGGCTCCTGCTGTGGCGCCGGCGCGCGAACGCGCGGTGCTCGCCGTACCGAAGGGCCGCATCCTCAAGGAGGTCCTGCCGCTGCTGCGCCGCGCCGGGATCGAGCCGGAGGCGGCCTTCGCCGACGAGGACAGCCGCGCGCTGCGCTTCCGCACGAGCGAGCGCGGCCTCGACCTGATCCGCGTCAGGAGCTTCGACGTCGCCACCTTCGTCGCCTTCGGCGGCGCCGAGCTCGGCATCGCCGGATCGGACGTGCTGCTGGAGTTCGGCTACGACGAGGTCTACACGCCGGTCGACCTGAAGGTCGGGCTGTGCCGGCTGGCCGTCGCCGAGCGCGCGGACATGGCGCGCCAGGACGATCCCTCGCGCTGGAGCCACATCCGCGTCGCCACCAAGTACCCGAACGTGACGCGCCGCCACTTCGCCCGGCGCGGCGTCCAGGCCGAGTGCATCAAGCTCAACGGCGCCATGGAGCTCGCCCCGGTGCTCGGCCTCTGCCGGCGCATCGTCGACCTGGTCTCGACGGGGCGCACGCTGCGCGAGAACGGCCTGGTCGAGGTCGAGCGCATCGCCGAGGTCAGCTCGCGCCTCGCCGTCAACCGCCCGGCGCTCAAGACCCGCCCGGACGAGATCGGCGCGCTGGTCGAGCGCCTGCGCGCCGCCGTGGCGGAGGCCATGCCATGATCGCCGCGCGCTGCCTCTCCCGCGCCCTGCGCAGCCTCGGCCATGCGCGCATCTGTGCCAGCGGCCCGAAGGCCCCACCCCGACCCTCCCCATCGCTGGCGCGACGGGGCGGGGGAAGCGCGGCGCTCCTTCCCCCTCCCCGTGCGGAGCATGGGGCGGGTCGGGGTGGGGCCTGCTGCCGTCGCGGCAGGGGGCGGAAGTCCCCGGGAGCCCGCCGCCGTGCGTGACGCAGCGTTGCCAGCGCGGCGCGACCGGCTCGTCGAGGTGACGCTCGACACCGGCACGATCCTGCGCTGGAACCCGGACGTGCAGCACGAGATCGACGTCGCGGTCTATGACCTCAAGGAAGCCAACCTGTTCCGCCCGCAGGACCTGCCGGCCGAGGCGGGAGCCGAGCCCGGGCCGTTCGTGCTGCACCTGGCGGTGCTCGACAACCGACTGGTCATGGAGATCAAGGCGGCCGAGGACGGCCGCCCGCTCGACAAGGTGACGCTGGCGCTGACGCCGCTGCGCCGGCTGATCCGCGAGTACTTCACGATCTGCGAGAGCTACTACGAGGCGATCCGCCGCGCGTCGCCGATGCAGATCGAAGCGATCGACATGGGCAGGCGCGGCCTGCACGACGAGGCGGCGGTGATCCTGCGCGAGCGGCTCGACGGCAAGGTGGAGATCGACCACGGCACCGCGCGCCGGCTCTTCACGCTGATCTGCGTGCTGCACATCAGGGGGTGAGGATGGCGAAGGCACTGCTCCTGGCGCTCGCCCTCGCCGCCCTCCTCCTCGCCGCCCCCGCCGCGGCGCGCCAGCTCGCGCATGCGCGGACCCAGGAGGGCGAGCAGGTCCGCTTCGACTACCGCTACGAGGGGCATGACCGGCGCCCCCACGCCGTCTCCTTCCGCCTGCCGGCGGCGAGCGTCCGCAGCGCGCTGCAAGCCTTCAAGCCGTTCGACGCGAAGGCGCTGCGCAGCGCCCAGAACGCGGCGCAGATGCAGGTGCTGCGCGACGAGGTGGCGACGCTGCGCCAGCGCTTCCCCGACGCGACGCTGCGGCTGCAGGAGAGCGACGGCGGCTGGGGGATCACCTACGCGATCGACGTCAAGGGCGCGGCGCAGGAGAGCTTCCGCCAGGCGCTCGACATCGTGCGCGAAGAGGCGCGCGCGGTCGAGAGGGAGCATCCCGGCATCCGCGTCAGCGTCGGCGACGCCGGCGACGTGCGCTGGCAGGGCCGGGCCGACGCCGAGGCGCAGCGCCGGATCGACCAGCGCATGCGCGACGCCGTGCGGCGCGCGGAGGCGCAGCACAAGCGCGATTCGGCCGGGGCGCAGAGCGAGGCGCGGCAGCAGAAGGGCGCGATCGCCGGCGCGCTCGACCGCGCCGTGGCCGAGGCGCGGCGGCGCGGCGAGGAGCGCCGCGCGGACTACCTGGCGGAGCGCCGCTACACGACGATGGGAGGCAAGGTCATCCTCCCGGACTACGCGCGCATGGCGCGCGAAGGCGTCGCCGACCTGGCGCCGTCGCTGCCGGACTGGAAGCGGCATCTCGACGGGCTCGACGCGCGCCAGAGGATCGGCCGCCTGCTCGCCTTCTTCCAGGCGATCCCCTACGACCAGCTCCAGGACGCGCGCACGTCGAACGCCGCCGGCTTCGCCGTGCCGGCGGCGATGCTCCAGCTCAACCGCGGCGACTGCGACACGAAGGCAGTCGCCTTCGCCAGCCTGCTGCGCCTCGTCGATCCGCAGGTGCCGATCGTCATGGTGCTGCTCGACCGGCACGCGCTGCTCGGCCTGGGCATCCCCGCCGCCAAGGGCGAGCGCACCATCGCCTGGCAGGGCCGCAGCTACGTCCTCGTCGAGCCGGTCGGCCCGGCGCTGTCGGCGATCGGCGAGATCGGCCCGGAGACGCGCCGCCAGATCGGCGGCCGCAAGGACGTGATCGCCCTCTTCTGAAATCCCGGCGGCTCCGGTTCACCCGGCCGGCCGGTTTGACAACACCCCTCCCCCATGCGGAGATGGCGCGCAACCTGGGCCAACCAGGCGCCGGACGGCAGCGGCCTCGGCCACTGCCGCCGCACGAGATCCACAGGGAGGAATCAGTCATGCGTCTTGCTGCAAGTCTTGCCGCCATAGCCTGTGCGGCGCTCGCCGCCGCGGTCCCCGCCGACGCGCAGGAGAAGCGCGTCCGCATGCAGGTCGGCTACGCCTTTCCCACATCGACCGGGCTGCTCGGCCCGACGCAGGTGAAGTTCGTCGAGACCCTGCGCAAGGTCTCCGGCGGCTCGATCGACGCGCGCGGCTTCGAGCCCGGCGCGCTGGTGCCGGCCGGCCAGTACCTCGACGCCGTCGGCAACAACTCGCTCGACGCGGCATGGACCGTGTCCGGCTTCTGGACCGGCAAGGACATCGCTTTCGCGCTCTATGGTTCCGTGCCCTTCGGCCCGGAGGCGGGCGAGTACATGGCCTGGATGAAGCACGGCGGCGGCGAGCAGCTGATGAAGGAGCTGCACGCCAAGTACAACGTCGAGGTCATCCCCTGCGGCCTGATCTCGCCCGAGGCGTCCGGCTGGTTCCGCAAGGAGATCAACACGCCGGAGGACTTGAAGGGGCTGAAGATGCGCTTCTTCGGCCTCGGCGCCAACGTCATGCAGAAGCTCGGCGTCGCGACCCAGCTGCTCCAGGCCGGCGAGATCTTCCAGGCGCTGCAGCTCGGCACCATCGACGCGACCGAGTTCTCGATGCCGGTCATGGACCTGACGCTGGGCTTCCACCAGGTCGCGAAGTTCTACTACTTCCCGGGCTGGCACCAGATGTCGACGGTGAACGAGCTGCTGGTCTCCAAGGCGAAGTGGGCGGAGTTCTCCGATACCCAGAAGGAGATCATCCAGACGGTGTGCGACGCCACCATGCTGCGCCAGTTCGCCGAGGGCGAGGCGGTGCAGTTCAAGGCGATGGCGGAGATCCAGGCGAAGGGCGTGACCATCAAGTACTGGTCGAAGGAGTTCCTCGACCTCTACCGCAAGACCTGGGAGGAGGTCGCCCGGGAGCAGGCGGCGAAGAGCCCCGACTTCGCCAAGGGCTGGGCGAGCTACGCGAAGTTCCGGGCCGACTACAAGGTCTGGAAGCAGAACGGCTACCTGAAGGACTGACAGGCCGAAGCGCGGCGCCCCCGCTCCCGGGGGCGCCGGCGCGCGTCGAGCGGCGCCGGGCGGCGCGGCCGGGACCCGTCACGGGCGCCGCGGCGCCGGTCGGCGCTTCGCGTGCACCGCCTCACCTCAGGGAATCGTCATGCACAGCATCCTCGCGCTCTGCGACCGGATCGACCGCACGCTCGAGCTGATCGCCGAGACCTGCGTCTGGGCCTTCATCGGCTGCATCGTCACCATCTGCTTCGACGTCGTCAGCCGGAAGTTCGGCTACCAGATCCCCGGGCTGGGCTCGACCCGCCTGCAGGAGATGGAGTGGCACTTCCACGGCGTGCTGTTCTGCACCTGGCTCGGCTGGGCCTACATCAAGAACGCGCATGTCCGCATCGACGTCTTCACGGGCCAACTCGATGCCCGCCGCCAGGCGCGCCTCGAGCTGATCGGCTGCTTCCTGTTCGCGCTGCCCTACCTGTTCGTGGCGCTGCCCTTCGCGCATGCCTTCTTCATGACGTCGCTCACCCAGCTCGAAGGCTCGTCAGCGCCGAACGGGCTGGGATGGCGGTTCCTGATCAAGGGATTCCTCTACTTCGGCTTCATCTCCGTCGCCTTCGCCGTCGTCTCCGTGGCACTGCGGCGCGTGGTGTTCCTCTATGGCCCGCCCGAGATCGCGCGCCGCGCCCTCCCCAAGCCGTCCGCCGGCCATTGAAGGAGGGACGCGGTCATGTGGGATTTCTTCGTCGACCACCTTGCCGTGGTCATGTTCCTGGTCCTCACCGTCATCATGTTCGTCGGCTACCCCGTCGCCTTCGTGCTCGGCGCGGTCGGGATCTTCTTCGGCTGGATCGGCATCTACGCCGGCGTCTTCAAGGCGGCGCAGTTCGCCAGCCTGATGCCGCGCATCTACCAGCAGGCGGTCGAGAACCCGGTGCTCGTCGCCATCCCGATGTTCATCTTCATGGGCACGATGCTCGAGCGGTCCAAGGTCGCCGAGCAGCTCCTCTACGCGCTGCAGGTGCTGCTGCGGCGCGTGCCCGGCGGGCTCGCCATGTCGGTCGTCATCCTCGGCACGATCATGGCGGCGACCACCGGCATCGTCGGCGCCTCGGTCATCATGCTGACGCTGATCGCGCTGCCGGTGATGCTGCAGCGCGGCTACCAGAAGGAGCTCGCCGTCGGCACCATCGCCTCGGCCGGGACGCTGGGAATCCTCATCCCGCCCTCGATCATGCTGGTGATCATGGGCGACCTGATGGGCGTCCCCGTCGGCACCTTGTTCCTGGCAGCGATCCTTCCCGGCCTCGCCATGTCCGGCACCTACCTCATCTACATCCTGGCGCTGGCATGGGCGCGCCCTGGCCTCGCCCCGTCGCTCGGCGCCGGCGAAGGCCCGCAGAACCCGGCAGAGCTGCTAGCCTTGGTCACCAGGTCGTTCCTGCCCGCCGCGTTCCTCATCTCGCTCGTGCTCGGATCGATCTTCGCCGGCTGGGCGACGCCCACGGAGGCGGCCGGCGTCGGCTGCCTCGGCTCGATCATCCTGGCGATCTACAACAAGCAGTTCAGCCTGAAGGTACTGAGGGACGTCATGCGCTCGGCGGCGCTGACGAACGCGCTGGTGTTCTTCATCGTCTTCGGCGCGACGCTGTTCTCTTACGTCTTCCGCGCGCTCGGCGGCGACGACGTCGTCGCGGAGCTGCTCAAGGCGATGGGCATCGACACGGGATGGGAGGTGCTGATCTTCGTGATGGCGCTGGTCTTCGTCATGGGGTTCTTCTTCGACTGGATCGAGATCTGCCTGATCGTCATCCCGATCTTCACGCCGATCATCGCGGCGGCCAGCTTCGGCGACTTCATCTCCGGCAAGATGGTCGTGCTGACCTGGTTCGCGACCTTGCTCGCCGTCAACATGCAGACGGCGTTCCTCACCCCGCCGTTCGGCTTCGCGCTGTTCTACATGAAGGGGACGGTGCCGCCCTCGGTGACGATGGCGCACATCTACCGCGGCATCGTGCCCTTCGTGATTCTGCAGGTCTCGACGCTGGCGCTGTGCATGATCTTCCCGAAGATCGTCACCTGGTGGCCGAAGAGCGTGGGCTTCCTGGACTAGAGCGGCGCCGCCCGCGCCGCGCCGCCGACGCCGAGCCGGCCGAGCAGCGCACGGATGCCGCCCCAGCCGGTGTCCCGCGCGTGCGCCAGCGCCGCGAGGTAGCTCTCGCGCCAGAACGCGACGTCGCGCGCGCGCAGCACCGCCATCATGCGCGCCCAGCGTGCCTTGCGCTCCTCCGCCGGCATGGCGAGCGCCGCGTGCAGCGCGTCGGCGACGCGCTCGACGTCCACCGGGTTGACCAGCAGCGCCGCGTCGAGCTCGCGCGCCGCCCCGGCGAAGCGCGAGAGCACGAGCGCACCCGGGTCGTCGGGATCCTGGGCGGCAACGTACTCCTTGGCCACCAGGTTCATGCCGTCGCGCGCCGGCGTGACGATGCCGACCCGGCTCGCCCGGTAGAACCCGGCAAGCGCGTGCCGGGCGAACGACTTGTTGAGGTAGCGCACGGGCATCCAGTCGAGCTCGGCATACTTGCCGTTGATGCGGCCGGCCATGCCCTCGAGCTCGCGGCGCAGGCGCTTGTACTCCGGCACCTCGCCGCGCGAGATCGGCGCCACCTGCATGTAGACGACGCGCGAGCGGTGCTCCGGCCGGCGCGCCAGCAGCTCCTGGTACGCCTCCATGCGCTTGGGCAGGCCCTTGGAGTAGTCGAGCCGGTCGACGCCGATCATCAGCGTGCGGCCGAGCAGGCTGTCGCGCAGCCGCTGCGAATCCTTCCGCCGCGTCGCCGACGCGGCGAGGCGCGCGAAATGGTCGGTGTCGATGCCGATCGGGAAGGCCTGCACGCGCGTGCGCTGGCCGAAGGCCGAGACCATGCCGTCGGAGTGCAGCAGCCCGCGCGCCTCCTGCGTCAGGTAGTCGGAGAGCGCGCGCACGTCGCCTTCGGTCTGCAGCCCGACGAGGTCGTAGGCGCAGAGGTCGCTCACCAGGCGCTCGTGGTCGGGCAGCGCCGAGAGCACCTCCGGCGCCGGGAACGGGATGTGCAGGAAGAATCCCAGATGGTGGGTCGAGCCCAGCCGGCGCAGCGCGGCGGCCATCGGGATGAAATGGTAGTCGTGGATCCACACCAGGTCGTCTGGCTGCAGCAGCGGCAGCAGGGCGCGGGCGAAGCGCTCGTTCATGGCGAGGTAGCCGGCGAGCGAGGCCTGGCGGTAGTCGATCAGGCCGAGGCGGTAGTGGAACAGCGGCCAGAGGATCGAGTTGGCGTAGCCGACGTAGAACGCGTCATGGTCGGCCGCGGCGATATCGAGGGTCGCATAGGTGACGTTGCCCTGCGCGGCCAGGCGCGGCTCCTCGGACGGCTGTTCGACGATCTCGCCGCTCCAGCCGAACCAGACGCCGCCCTGGCGCGACAAGGCCTCGGTCAGCGCAACGGCCAGGCCGCCGGCGCGCGCGGCGCGATCGTCCGGCAGGGCGACGCGGTTGGAGACGATCACGAGCCGCGCCAAAACGCCTCCTCCCAGCTCTTGGAGAGCCGCATGGCCGAGACGATCAGCCCGACCATCGAATAGGTCTGCGGGAGATTGCCCCAGAGCGTGCCGGTCGCGGCGTCGATGTCCTCGGACAGCAGGCCGGCGTGGTTGCGCGCCGTCAGCACCTGCTCGAACAGCGCGCGCGCCTCGTCGAGCCGCCCGACGGCGGCGAGCGCGTCGATGTACCAGAAGGTGCAGACCAGGAACGAGGTCTCCGGCAGGCCGAAATCGTCGGCCGCGGCGTAGCGCAGCAGGAAGGGCCCGCGGCGCAGCTCGCGCCCGATCGAGTCGAGCGTCGCCAGGAAGCGCGGGTCCTGCGCCGAGACCAGGCCGATCTCCTGCAGCAGCAGCAGGCTGGCATCGAGGTCGCGCCCCTCGAAGGCGCTGACGAAGCTCTGCCGCTCCTGGCTCCAGGCGCGCTCCAGGATGACGCGCCGGATCTCGCGCGCCGACTCCTTCCAGCGCTCCGCCTTTGCGGCCTCCCCCAGCCGGCGCGCGATCTTGGCCACGCGGTCGCAGGCCGCCCAGCACATCGCCGCGGAATGCGTATGGATCCGCGCGATGCCGCGGTACTCCCAGATGCCGGCGTCCGGCTCGAACGCGACGGCCTCCGCCCGCTGCGCCAGCGTCTCCAGGCGCTCGAACAGCGCCCGGTCGCCCATCACCGGCAGGCGCTGGTCGAAGAAGGCCTGGGCGGCGGCCAGCACGACGCTGCCGTAGACGTCGTTCTGGCGCTGCAGCGAGGCCTGGTTGCCGATGCGCACGGGCCCCATGCCGCGGTACCCCGTGAGGGTCGCGACCGTGCGCTCCTCCAGCGGCTCGCCCGGCACGATGCCGTAGACCGGCTGGAGGTCGGCGGCCGGCTGCAGCGACATGACCGTCGTGATGTAGCGGAGGTAGTCCTCCATGGTGCGCGTCGCGCCGAGCCGGTTGAGCGCGTGGACCACGAAATAGGCGTCGCGCAGCCAGCAGAACCGGTAGTCCCAGTTCCGCCCGCTGCCCGGCGCCTCCGGGATCGACGTGGTCAGCGCCGCGACGATGGCACCGGTCTGCTCGAAGCTGCAGAGCTTCAGC
>JAEULF010000074.1 GCA_016793965.1 Alphaproteobacteria bacterium
CCTCGACGCGCTTCAGCACCGCCTGGGCCTCGCCTGCCCGGCCGGCCTGCTGCAGCACCGTCGCCAGCTGCGTCGCCGTCTGCTTGGTGATCGGGGCGCCCTTGCCCATGCGCGCCTCGCGGATCTCGAAGGCCCGGCGCAAGCGCTGCTCCGCGCCGCCGACGTCGCCCTCCTCGATGTCGAGGGTCGCGATGTGGAGCAGCATGCGGGCGAGCTGGGGATGCTCGGGCTCCAGCCTGCCCTGCAGGATGTCCAGCGCGCGCGCGTAGAGCACGCGCGCCTCCTTCCGGTTGCCCGCGCGCTGCACGAACGCCGCAGCGCTCGACAGCACGCTCGCCAGCAGCAGCGGGTCCTTGCGCTCCTCCGCCCGCCGCAGCGCGTCGCGGAAGATGAGCGCCGCGTCGCGCGGCCGCGATGCCGCCGTCACCCAGGCCTGGTCGAGCATGCCGCTGATGCGCGCGGGGTGCAGGTCGTCGAACTCCGTCTCGATCACCGGCATCGCCTGGGCGACGAGCTGCTCCGCCTCGGCCAGCTTGCCGCCGCGCGCCAGGATCTCGGCCAGCGCCAGGTCGCTGCGCGCGGCCGAGGCGCGCGCCCAGCCGAGATGGAGCGCGTAGTTGCGGTAGACGACACCGGTCTGGCGGAAGGCGGCCTCCGCCGTCGCCAGGTCGCCGGCCTCGCGCGCCAGATGGCCGATGGCGTAGACCGTCACCGTCGTCGCGATGCCGGTACGGCCCTGGCTGCGGGTGTAGGCGTTGAGCGCCTGTGACGCGAGCTGCACGGCCTGGCGCAGGTCGCCGCGCGCCCAGGCGTTGGTTCCCAGGCTCATGGTGACGCGCGCGACAGGTTCGCCGTCGGTGCCGAAGCGCTTGGCGAGGATCGTGCGGGCCGCCTCCAGGTCGCCGCGCGAGCGGCGGAACTCGCCGAGCTGGTCATAGGCGGCGGCGCGCACGGTCAGCGCCTGCGCCAGGAAGGGATGGTCGGCGGGCAGGCCCGCGGAGGCGAGAGCATAGGCGCGCTCGGCTTGCGTCGCGGCCGCGCGCTCCTCGCCGCGCACCAGAGAGAGCTCGGAGCGCAGCAGCGGCAGCCAGGCCCAATCGATCGCAGCCTCTCCGCCGAGAGCGCGCACGCCCTCCTCTGCCTGGTCGAGCGCCTCGCCGGCCAGGTCCTGCTTGCCGAAATTGAGGGCGAGCCGCGCCACGATCAGGCGAATGGCGGCCGGCGGCATGTCGGCCGGCATGCCTTCAGGCCGCACGCCGCCGTCGATCTCCGCGAGGAAGCGCTTGAGCCCGTCTCTCTCCTTGGCGAGCACGAGATCGACCAGGCGCTCGACGAGATGCGGGCTGCGCAGCGGGTCGGTCTTCAGGACGATGCGGTCGTCCTCGCGCGCGTCGCGCTTCTGGCGCGGCGTCATGCCGGTCGGCTGCGTTCCGTAGGTCGCTTGGCAGGCGGCGAGGATCGCGACCGTCGCTGCTGCAGCCAGGGTCTTGCCGAGCCGGCTCATGGGCGCTCCCGTGACGATCGATGCGCCGGACAATAGCGAACGGACGCTCGGCCTGTCGATATGCTCGCGGTGACGAATCGGTCAGGCTTCCTCGCGCGCCTCAGTCGTCTTCCGGCCAATGCAGGTACATCGACTGCAGGCCGACCCGGCCCGGGCCGGTGAAGCGGTTGAGCGTCAGCGTGAAGGCGCTGAGGAGGCCGGTCGAGAGCTTCCAGAGCTTGGTCTCCATCCCGACCGACGGGTCCTTGTAGAGCCAGGCGCCCGGCTCGACGTCGATCTGCTCGCCCGGTGCCAGCACGCGCTCGAAGACGTTGCCGTAGCCGTGCAGCCAGAGCACGCCTTCGGCCGTCTTGCAGGTGAACTTGTCGATGAAGAAGTCGTTGCCGCCGAACAGGATGTTGGCGACGCCCTTGACCCGCTCGTAGGCGTAATCGACGCCGTCCGTGGCGGCGAGGAACTGGTGCTCGCGCACCTGCAGCGACTCGCCCATGCGCAGGTGCAGCGGCACGATGTGCCCGGCGCCGTCGCGGCTGAAGGCGATCTGGCCCTGGCCCTTGGTCTGCGTGACGAACAGCTCCATGCCCGCCAGCATGCGCTTGAGCGCGCCCTGCATCGGGCGCAGCGTGATCTCCAGCGCCGGCGTCTTCCACAAGAGGATGTGGTGCTCGAAATAGACCGAGCGGCCGGAAGGCACGTCGATCGCCAGCACGGGCACGAGCTCGCCGTCCAGGTGATAGGTGATCCCGGCATGCGTCTGCTTCCGGGCCGAGGTCGGCAGGAGGCGCGGAGCGGTCACGGCAGTCGCCCCCCCGTCACGATGCGGCCGGCGCGACGCGCCGACGCTGCAGCCAAAGAGCAGCCAGCACGACGACGATGATGAGCGGGATGGCGGCGATGTTCACCGCGGCCCAGCCGATGGTGTTGACCACCGCCCCGGCCGAGAGCGCTGCGACGGTCAGCGTGCCGAACACGCAGAAATCGTTGCAGGCCTGCACCGTGGCCTTCTCTTCCGGCCGATAGGTCGCGGTCAGCAGCGTCGAGCCGCCGACGAACATGAAGTTCCAGCCGACGCCGAGGAGGATCAGCGCAGTCCAGAAGTTGAGCAGCGCGATGCCCAGCAGGTTGACGACGGCGCAGAGGAGGCTCAGCACGGCGCCGATCACGATGACAGGCAGCGGCCCCAGGCGCTGGATGACGTGGCCGGTGAAGAAGGCCGGCACGAACATGGCGAGGAGATGGAGCTGGATCGTCGTCGCCGCGTCGGCGAAGGCGAAGCCGCACATTTGCATGGCCAAGGGCGTCGCCGTCATGATGAACGACATCGAGCCGTAGCCGATGGTGCCGGCCAGCACGGCCACGATGAAGGCAGGCTGGCGCGCGATCACGGCCAGCGGACGGCCCGGCTTGCGCTCGGCCGCCGGCGGCCGCGGGATGGCCAGGAACTGCAAGAGCAGCAGCGCCACGACCGCGACGCCGGACAGCGCTGCGAACGAGCCGGCGAATGTGTAGGGCTCCCAGATCTTCTCCGTCGCCTTGGCAAGCTCTGGCCCGATAACGGCGGCGAGCACGCCGCCGGCCATGGTGTAGGAGATCGCCTTGGCCTTCCAGGCGCCTGACGACCCGTCCACCGCGGCGAAGCGGTAGAACTGCGCGAAGCTGTTGTAGAGGCCGTTGACTGCCGAGCCGAGCACGAACAGCCAGAACGAGCCCTGCAGGATGCCGAGCGCGCAGATCGTCGTGCCGAGCGCGCCGGCAAGCGCACCGATGGTGAAACCGTGCTTGCGCCCGATGCGCGCCATCAGGAAGGAGGCCGGGAAGACCGTCGCCATGACGACGACCTGCTGCACCGCGAGCGGCAGGGTCGCCAGGCGCTTGTCGTCCGCGAGCAGCGAACCGACCAGCGCCGCCTCAGCCACCATGGTCGAAGTGCCGACCATCATCAGCCCCTGGCAGATCGCCAGCAGCACGACGTTGCGCCGGGAGACGGCAGAAGTGACGGCGATCTCGGTCATGGGCGCTCGCGGTTGGGGGTTCGCGGCTGGGGGTTCGCGGCTGGGGGTTCGCGGCTGGGGTCTCGTGCGGCGCGGCATTCTAGCGGCGGCCTGCGACGGCGCGCGCGCCGTGGCGGCTGGTCTGCCATGTGACCGGGCGAACAGCCGCGGCGCTTGCGAGCGAGCAGGCTCGCCGCTGCTCGAAGCATAGGGCCGACAGGATGATCGCAAGCCGGATCGCTCGCCAGATCGCAGCTGTTGCCTACGCCGCTCTGCTCGCCGGCTGTGCGCCATCCGGATCGCCTGCCGCTCGATCCGTCACGAGCACGGGCGGCTGTCCAGGAAGCTCGGGAGCTCGGCCCGCCGAGAACTCGGTTGCAGCCGCCGCGCTCCATCGCTGGGGCTTGACGGTCCCGGTTGGCGAGATGCGCTGCGGCATCAAAGCCGACAAGGCCGCTCCACCCGGACCGTGGCTCCTCGACGTGTCGCAGGGCGGCGCCTACTGCATTGAGGCCGGAGCGACACCGATTCTCTGGCGCTCGCGATCTGGCTATCCGGCCCACGTTATGGTCAAGAATCGTGAGAGACGGACAGGAGAGGCGATCTGGCCGATAGGTTCGCACGAGTTGGCAGTGCCCGTAGGCCTGGCGGCGCCCGGAGACGTAATCGGCATCCGATACGATGGACGATGGATCGAACGCAGGCTTATGGCCATCGACGCCGTGCCAGCCGATCCCCTCGCGCTCGCAGAACTGCTGAAGTCCCGGGGCTGCCTCTTGCAAGCCATCGCCGCTCTGGCCGCCGTCCCAGGGACACCGTGAGCAGTTGCCCAGCGATCGCCCCCCCCTGCCTGCCCTCACGTCCGGTCCCAGGGCGGGCTCTCGGGGTCGCCGATGCGCTCGACGAGGAAGTCTACGAAGCAGCGGACCTTGGGCGAGAGGTGGCGGCTCGGCGGGTAGACAGCATTGATCGCCGTGTCATGGGACAGCATCTCGCCGAGCGCCGCGACGAGGCGGCCGGACCGTAGGTCCTCGCCGATGAGGTAGGTCGGCAGCAGCGCCAGCCCGGCGCCGCCCAGCGCCATGCCGCGGAGCGTGCGCACGGAGTTCGCGCGGTAGCGGCCGGCGACCTTGACCCAGAGCGGCCTGCTTTCCTCGACCGACGTGCTCTCGAAGCGCCACTCGTCGCGCGGCCCCTCGCTCGTCAGCAGCACCATGCAGTCATGCCCTGCCAGGTCGAGTGGACAGGCCGGCATGCCCTTGCGGGCAAAATAGGCGGGAGAGCCGCAGACGACGCGCCGGTTGCGCGCGAGGCGCCGCGCGATCAGCGTCGAGTCGGCAAGGGAGGCGATGCGGATCGCCAAGTCGACACCCTCGCCCACGATGTCGACGACGCGGTCATTGTAGGTCGCGTGCAGCGTCACCTCGGGATAGCGCTCCTGGAAGGCCGGCAGCAACGGCGCCACGACCTCCTCGCCGAAGGCTGTCGCCATATCGACGCGCAGCGTGCCGCGCGGCCGCAGCTGCGTCGCCGCGACCGCTTCCTCGGCCTCCTCGAGATCGGCGACGATGCGCTTGCAGCGCTCGAAGAAGGCGCGGCCCGCCTCAGTCGGGCCGATGCGACGCGTGGTGCGGACGAGGAGCTGGGCCCCCAACCGTTCCTCCAGCCGCGCGATCTGCCGGCTGACGCCCGACGGCGTGATGCCGAGCCCGTGCGCGGCCGCGGTCATCGACCCGGTCTCCAGAACGCGCAGGAAGGCTTCGGTCTCGGCGAGGCGGTTCATTCGTGATTTTATAGCACCAATATTATTCCATGTCGATAGATTATCGTTCTGTAGGGCTTAGTCCAGTCTCTTCTCCAACGCGGGGGCGAACAGGCGGGGCTCTACCCCACCCGGAACGGTCGCCCCGGCCACAAGGAGATCGGCCATGAGCAAGAACGCACTTCTCTCCTCCGCCCAGACCCCGGAGATCACGCCGGAGCAGATCGAGCGGCTCGCCCGCGTCGCCCACCGGCTGCGCGCCCAGGCATTCCGCTCGTTCATCGGCGGTCTGTTCGGCAAGCGGAAGCCCGCCGCAAGCGCCGTCGCCGAAACCCAGGAAGCGCTCGCCCAACCGATCGGCTTCGCCGTGCCGTTCCGGCGCGACGGGCTGCGCGACGAGATCGAGCGCATCTTCCTGCGCGACGCCGGGGAGAAGCACTGGTCGCGGGCGGCCTGATGCTCGCCATGAGCTACGCGATCCGGTTCGCCCCCGGCCACGACATGGGGGCGATCCGGGCGCGCGTCGCCGCGCGCGGCGCGCTGTTCGACGCCGTCCCCGGCCTGCGCGCCAAGGCGTTCATGCTCGACGCGCGGCCGGGGCGCGAGGAGTACGCGCTCGTCTATGTCTGGGAGTCGCCGGACGCGATGCAGGGTTTCCTCGCCGGCCCGCTCTTCGCCGCCCTCGTGACGTCCTTCGGCCGGCCGAAGATCGAGACTTGGTTGGTGCAGGGGATGAGCGCCAGGCCGAAGGTCCTGCCAACGCCGTCCGGCGCAACGCTCGTCGATCGCGCTGTCGATGCTGGCGAGACGCCGGACTCGCTCGAACAGGCCGCACGGCGCTGGACCGCCCAGGCGCGGGCCACGCAGATGCGCGTAGCCCTGCTCGACCCGCGCAATTGGGTCGAGCGCCGCTTGACCCTCGGCGTCGCCGCCTCGGCCGCCGACGACCCCGCCGACAACCTTGGCGCGCGCGAGCTGCTCTACGTCGCGGGGTCGGGCGGCAGCGGCACGACGGCGCCCGCCTTGACCCTGACCTCCGCCTCGGCCTGAGCCGCGCGCTTGGCCGCGCGCTCAAGCAGCCGGCGCTGGCGGCGCGAGGTCTCGCGCTCCGGCCTGCCCTCGGCGAGGGCGGAGATGACGCCGCGCCAGGTGCGCACCTCCTGCTCCGTCATGTCGGCGCGCTGCAGCATGGCGCGCAGGTTGCGCACCATCGCCGGCACCTTGTCGGCGGGGCGCAGGAAGTTGGTCGCGTGCAGCTCGCGCTCGAGC
>JAEULF010000081.1 GCA_016793965.1 Alphaproteobacteria bacterium
CGCCGATCAGCTGCTCGGAGAGCAGCCCGGCCGATTCGCGGATCTTGCGCTCGATCGCGTCGGCGATCTCCGGGTGGCTCTTGAGGAACTGCTTGGCGTTCTCGCGGCCCTGGCCGACGCGCTGGCCGTCGTAGGAGAACCAGGCGCCGGATTTCTCGACGACGTTGGCCTTGATGCCCAGGTCGATCAGCTCGCCGGTCTTGGAGATGCCCTCGCCGTACATGATGTCGAACTCGACCACGCGGAACGGCGGCGCCATCTTGTTCTTCACCACCTTGACGCGGGTCTGGTTGCCGACGACCTCCTCGCGCTCCTTGATGGCGCCGATGCGGCGGATGTCGAGCCGCACCGAGGCGTAGAACTTGAGCGCGTTGCCGCCGGTGGTGGTCTCCGGGTTGCCGAACATGACGCCGATCTTCAGGCGGATCTGGTTGATGAAGATCACCATGCAGCGCGACTTCGAGATCGAGCCGGTGAGCTTGCGCAAGGCCTGGCTCATCAGGCGGGCCTGCAGCCCGACATGGGAGTCGCCCATCTCGCCCTCGAGCTCCGCGCGGGGGACGAGCGCGGCCACCGAATCGACCACCAGCACGTCGATGGCGCCCGAGCGCACGAGGGTGTCGGCGATCTCCAGCGCCTGCTCGCCCGCGTCGGGCTGCGAGATCAGCAGCTCGTCGACGTTGACGCCGAGCTTCTTGGCGTAGCCGGGGTCGAGCGCGTGCTCGGCATCGACGAAGGCGCAGGTGCCGCCGGCCTTCTGCGCCGAGGCGATGACCTGGAGGGCGAGCGTCGTCTTGCCCGAGCTTTCCGGCCCGTAGATCTCGATGACGCGGCCGCGCGGCAGGCCGCCGATGCCGAGCGCGATGTCGAGGCCGAGCGAGCCCGTCGAGACCACCTCCGTCTCGACCGATTTCTCGCGCGCGCCGAGCTTCATGATCGAGCCCTTGCCGAAGGCGCGCTCGATCTGGCCGAGGGCCGCTTCCAGGGCCTTTTCCTTGTCCATGATCTCCCGATCCACCAGCCGCAAAGCTGCCTGCGCCATGAGGGCCCCCTTTATCCATGGCACCGCGGGAGGGTGCCAGCGAATTCCCGATGGCCCAGATGTACCTGGAATGTTCTCATGCGTCAAGTCGGTGCGCGAACAGATGCGAACAAGACGGGATCGGGCGGAGCCAAGCGGCCGGTGCGCATGCGCGGAATCGGTGTATTCTGCCACCCATGCTCGCTGCGATCTCAGGCCCGGACATGCCACAAGCCAATCGCGCGGCCGGCGCCATGCCGCCGGCCGCTGCCATGGCCGGAGCGGCGGAGAAGGACGCCGCGGCGCAGGGCATCGCCGGCGCCGGCAGCAGCGAGCCTGCTGACGGCGGCACATCAGGCCGTCGCCGGGCGGCGGCAGGCGGCAGCGTCGGGACGGCCGGCGCCGACCCAAGCAGCCCCCCAGGCAGCCCTGCCAACGGCCCCGGGCCCGGGCGGCAGTCCCGGCGGCGGCGCTGGCGCGCCGGGGCCGGCCGGCCAGATCTTCAAGCCGCAGCTCTTAACCGATCTCGGCGTCGCCTGCTTCCTGATGAGCCGCTTCGCCACGCACCGGTTCCTCTTCCTGCAGGACCCCCGCCTGCGCGGGGGCGGGCTCTGGAATGGGCGGTCATGCCGGCGATGGCGCACGGCCAGTACCGCGTCTGGCGCGGCGGCCCCAGGGACAGCGGAGTCAAGCTCGGCTACACTTCCTGGGCCTTCCTCAACGAGGAGGTCAAGAGCCGTGTGCTGCAGTACGGCGTCAAGAAGATGGCGCCGACCGACTGGAAGACCGGCGACCGCGCCTGGCTGATGGACGTGATCTGCCCCATGGGCGGCGCCGACCTGGCGATCAAGGATCTGCGCGAGACCGTGTTCAAGGGGCAGAAGGTGAAGACGCTGCAGGCGGCGCCGGATGGGTCAGGGGTTGCGGTGGTGGAGTGGTGATTTGAATGAGCAAGTGTACACTTGACCTCAAAAAATCCACAAAGAAGTTTCTACTGCTAAGTTCTTTGGGAGGGGTTTTGACCATTGGTGGATGCGGATTCGTTGGTAGTTGCGGCACTGTAGAACGTGACTCGCTCCGATTTGAAGACAAAGACGAAATTATGAAAGCAATTGAGTCTACCCCATTTGAAAAAGCGCGCGTAATTCAAGTAGTGCGCGGAATAGCTGAAAGACAAGTTAAAGCTATAAGTGGTAATGACGACATGTCGAACTCTGACACAGAAAATATCAAAATGTCAATGATGGACAAACATTTCCATTGTGTCAATGAATCAGCGGTGACGATTACCTGCGTGTATACTTACGCGGTCATTGATTTTGGAGGGATGTATGGCTGCGTAGCGCACATAAAACCCATAATTGTCAAAATAGAAAAGCGAGAATCGCAGATTTTCGTTTCAGCGTATCTGGCCGATGGTCCACCTAGGGGGATGCGATGAGCATTGTGCGATACGAGTATGGTTACGGGGACATACTGGTTACGGGGACATCATACTTATCTCTGCCATCTTATCGCGACCGGCTCCTCGCGGCGCTCAAGCTCAGCCGTCGAGACCGGCACCGCGATCCCGTCCCGCCCGATCGCGCGATGCCGACGCAGGCCCCGCGCGCGCCGGCGCCGGCGCCCCTACCGCTGCGCCACGCCATGCGCGGCGAAGGCCCGGCGCAGGTCATCCAGCTCCTCGCAAGCGCCGCTGCCGCAGGCCGCTTCAAGCCGGCGCAGCACGGCGCGGGCATCGCCGGGGCGGCCGAGCTGCAGATAGGCCTCGCCGAGATACTCCAAGGCGCCCTTGTGCTCAGGCGCCAAGGTGAGCGCGCGGTCGTAGGCGGCGAGCGCGGCGGGAAAATCGCCGCCCTTCCTGAGCGCGAAGCCCAGCAGGTTCCAGGCGTCGGCATCGTCCGGCGCCGTCGCCGTCGCGCGCCGCAGATGCGCCACCGCGCCCGGCCAGTCCTTGCGCTCGACGGCGTCGCGCCCCTCGTCGACGGCGCCGCGCGGCTCGTTCGCCGCCGGCCGGTCGGGCCGGCTGGCGTTGACGGCGAACGCCGCCGGCGCCGGGACCAGGACGGCAAGGCTCAGGAGAACGGCGAGCATGCGCGCGAAGAAGAGGCGCGCGAAGAAGAAGCGGGCGAAGAAGAGGCGGGCGAAAGGCATGTGGGCCATGGGCAGTTCTCCGGCATCGACAGCGAGGACGTCGATCCTATCCAGGTCGCGTGACATCCGGACGACCCGGTCGCCGGCCCTGCCGCACCGAGGGACGTCGCCGGGACCGTGACCGGGACCGCTCGCCGCGCCCGATGTCGCCGCGCCCGATTGCCCCGGCCGGCCGATGGCGCCATGCTCGGCCGTTGCAACCGAAGGGAGAGAAGCATGTCGCGCGCCTTAGTCCCGGCCCTCGTCCTGGCCCTCGTCCCGGCCGTCCTGGCGATCGCGCTGAGCGGCTGTGCCGGCGGCGTCGCCGGCGTCTACCGCTATGCCGTGCATCTGCAATGGGACCGCTATCCGCAGCCGATCAAGGCGGTGGCCGTCATGGAGGACAGGGGCGTGACCGGCCCGATGACGCTGACCGCCGCGAGCCCGGCGCTCGACTGCAAGGGCACTTATGCGCAGTCCGGCACGCAGAGCCGCGGCACCTGGACGTTCGCCTGCGCCGACGGCGTGCGCGCCTCCGGCAGCTATGAGCTTGGCGTCAGCAGCGGCAACGGCGTCGGCACGGACCACGAAGGCAAGCGCATCTTGATGGCGTTCAGCCGGTGAGGCGGCATGCCTGATCCGCCGCCTGCCGCCCGACGCTCTCGCGCGCCTGCATTCGCCGCAAGGGCCGGCGCGGCGCGCCGGCAAGATCGCGGCTCGCCCGCCTTGGCCCCTGCCTACCGACCCGGCGCGGCGATGACGTCCTTCACCTTGCCGGCGAGCTGCTTCAGCGTGAAGGGCTTGGGCAGGAAATGGATGCCGCCCTCGTCGCCGAGGCGCTGGCGGAAGCTGTCCTCGGCGTAGCCGGAGATGAAGATCACCTTCATGTCCGCGCGCGTCTCGCGCACCTTGCGGATCAGCTCGGGCCCGTCCATCTGCGGCATCACCACGTCGGTGATGAGCAGGTCGATGCGGCCGCCGGCGCGCTCCAGCTCCTCCAGCGCCGCCTCGCCGCTGCGCGCCTCGAGCACCATGTAGCCCTTGTTGCGCAGCGCCTTGGCGCTGAAGCTGCGGACGCTGTCCTCGTCCTCGACGAGGAGGATGGTGGCCGAGCCGGTGAGGTCCTTGGCGACCGGCTTCTCCGCACCCTCGCGCCGCGCGTCGTCGAGCTCCTCGGCGGTCGGGATGTGGCGCGGCAGCATGATCGTGAAGGTCGAGCCCTCGCCGATCGCGCTGTCGACGAAGACGAAGCCGCGGCTCTGCTTGACGATGCCGTAGACGGTCGAGAGACCGAGGCCGGTGCCCGAGCCGACCTCCTTGGTGGAGAAGAACGGCTCGAAGATGCGGTCGATGATGTCGGGCGGGATGCCGGTGCCGGTGTCGCTCACCTCGATCGCCAGGTACTCGCCCGCCGGCACCTCCTCGCCGCCGCGCTCGAAAGGCTGCTCGACGGCGACGTTGCGCGTGCGGATGGTCAGCACGCCGCCCTTGGTGTCGGCGCCCCCTTGGCCGCCTCCCAGGCCGCCCCCCTGGCCGCCCCCCTGGCCCGTCCCGGCGTTCATGGCGTCGCGCGCGTTGACGGCGAGGTTGATCAGCACCTGCTCGAGCTGGCCGACATCGACGCGCACGTGGAAGGCGTCGCGCTCGTGCACCATGCGCAGCTCGATGTTCTCGCCGATCAGCCGGCGCAGCAGGTGCGACAGGTCGGCGAGCGCGTCGGTGATGGCGACGACGCGCGGCTGCAGGGGCTGCTGGCGGGAGAAGGCGAGGAGCTGTCGGACCAGCGTCGCCGCGCGCTTGGCGCTCTGGTTGATCTCCAGGATGTCCTTGAACATCTGCTCGCCCGGCCGCAGCCGCGACAGAAGGAAGTCGCTGTGGCCCATCATCACGGTGAGCAAGTTGTTGAAGTCGTGCGCGATGCCGCCGGCGAGCTGGCCGACCGCCTGCATGCGCTGGGACTGCGCGAACTGCTGCTCCAGCCGGCGCTGCTCGGTCAGGTCGAGGAAGTGCAGGATGAAGCCGGTCGGGCTGCCGATCACGTCCTCGGTGCGCGCGACGTAGACCGCCGCCTCGAAGGCCGGGTCGCCGGCCAGCCGCACCTCGACCGGGCCGAGCGCCGGCGCCCCGGCGCCGACGGCGTCGAGCCGCTCGACGATCTTCGGGTAGTCCTCCGCGGCGATCGCCGTCATCAGCGGCTGGCCGACCAGGCGGCCGCGCGGCCGCGCCATGTCGCGGAAGGCGCGGTTGGCGGCGGAGACGAGGATGCGCGCATCGACCAGCACGATGCCGACCGGCGCCTCCTCGAAGATGCGCTGGAAGCGCTGCTCGGACCGCCGCAGCGCCTCCTGCCAGTCCTGCTGGCCGAGCCGCAGCACGACGCTGCGCGTCCAGCGCCGCCGGCGGGGCTCGCCGTCGCGCACGTCGGCCGCGCCATGCGCATCGGGCTGCAGCAGGGCGGTCGGGTCGGGCAGGTCGTCCGAGGCGCCGAGCGTGGGCGAGGCGAAGACAAGGTCGCCGCCGCCGCGCGCCGCTGCCGCCCCGTCACCCGCGGGCCGCTCAGGCTCGCCGACGGTCTGCAGCAGGCGGACGCTGACCACTTCGCCGTGCCGGTCGATGAAGCGCACGACGCCGCGCTCCTCGCCCTCGGCCGGGAGAGGCGGCGCATGGGCCGGCAGGCCGCGCGGACGCGGGTCGGCGAGCATGTCGTGCAGCCTGAGGTCGCGCGTGACGAGCTCCTCGACCGTCAGCCCGAGCCAGCGCGCGAAGGTGGCGTTGGCGAAGCGGAAGCGCCCGTCCTGGTCCACCGAGTAGAGCCCGACCGGCAGCTCGGTCAGGAAATCGGCGAGCTGCGCCTCGGTCTCCCGCCAAGCCGCCTCGGCGCGCCAGCGCTCGGTGACGTCGTCCACCAGCCAGAGCACGGCGTCGGGCGGCGGCGTCCGCTCCCGCCGCGCGCCGCCGGCGCGCAGCGGGCCGATCGGGTAGACGGCCACGGCGCGCCATTCGGTGTCGCCGTCGATCGCGCCCCCCGCTGCCGCCGCCCCTGCGCCGCCGCGCCCGACCCGGCGCAGCGGGATCTCGGCCATGGCGGCGCGCCCGGCGCGGGCGTCGGCGCGCAGCCTGTCGATCTCGTCGAGCGCTTGCGGGCCGCTCGCGAGCGCGGCCAGCGCGTCGAGCGTCGGCATGTCGGGGCTGCCCGCGGTCTCCGGGCCGCACATCCAGCGATAGGCCGGGTTCGCGTAGAGCACCCGGCCCGACGCATCGGCGATGACGCGCGCCTGGGGCACGGCGTCGAGCGAGCGGCGCAGCAGGTCCTGCTCCTCGGCGACGGCCGCGCGGCTGCGCGCCATGTGGTAGGCGATGGCGACGGCGGAGCCGCCCAGCAGCGCGATCAGGGCGAGCGCCTCGATCGGACCGGGGCCGCGCGAGAGACCGTCCGTCAGGCCGATCAGGGCCATGAGCGCCACGGTGACGGCGACGAGCGTCGCCCAGACGGGCCCGTGCGTCCACGGCCGCGCCAGGACCTGGCGGTGGATCTGCCGGTCGAGCGGGCGTTTCGGGGTCGGCTCCGCGCTCACTGCGGCCTCCCGCGCCTGCCGGCATCGGCGCGATGCCCTCGCCGTCCGGCCGCGGGATTCCGCGGCCCGGCATGGTTAACCAGGCGCTGGGGCGGTTATATCCGAACCGGCTGGCGCTTCAAGCGCATGACGTAGCCGATGACCTCGGCGACCGCCTGGTAGTGCTCGGGCGGGATCTCCTCGTCTACCTCGACGCCGGCGAAGAGCGCGCGGGCCAGCGGCGCGTTCTCCACGATCGGCACGTCGTTCTCCTCGGCGACGTCGCGGATGCGCTTGGCGACCAGGTCGGCGCCCTTGGCGACCAGCTTCGGCGCCCCCATGCTGGCCGCGTCGTACTTCAGCGCCACCGCGAAGTGCGTGGGGTTGGTGACCACGACGTCCGAGGTCGGCACCGCCGCCATCATGCGCTTCCTCGCCCGCTCCTGGCGGATCTTGCGCAGGCGGTTCTTGACCATCGGGTCGCCTTCCGTCTGCTTGAACTCCTCCTTCACCTCGTGCTTGGTCATGCGCAGGTTCTTCATGAACTCGTAGCGCTGGTAGAGGATGTCGAGGAAGGCCAGGAAGGCGAGGACGAAGAGCACGACGAAGAGCAGCTTCAGCGCCACGAAGCGCATGTCCGCCAGCATGGTCAGCGGCTCGGCCGTGACGTAGCGCGGCAGGCCCGCGAACTCCGGCCAGATGATCGCGGTGACGACCGCCCCGACGATCACCAGCTTCACGATGCCCTTCACGAACTCGATCACGGCGCGCAGGCTGACCAGGCGCTTGAAGCCCTCGATCGGGTTGACGCGGCTGAGCTTCGGCTCGAGCGACTGGGTCGAGAACAGGAATCCGACCTGCGTGATCTGGCCGATCATCGCGAACAGGAACGCCATGCCGAGCGGCACCAGCATCAGGAACCCGGCCGCGCGGATCGTCTCCCACGCCTCCGCCTGCAGCGTGATGGTGTCGAAGGACATGCTGTCCGGTTCCGAGACGAACCGGGTCATGACGGCGACGAGCTTGGCCGAGATCGGGCCGACGAAGGCGAGAAGGAACATCGTCAGCGCGAACAGCATGAACCAGCTGATCAGCTCGCGCGACGTCGGCACGTTCCCCTGCTCGCGCGCCTCGTTGAGCCGTTTCGCGCTGGGCTCTTCCGTTTTCGACGCGTCGTCCTGGTCGTCGGCCATGGCGGGCTCCGCGGCGCGCTAGGGTTTCAGCGCATCAGGTGCTGCAGGATGTTCTCCTCGAAGTACTCGAGGAACCAGAACATCGTGATCGACAGCGTCGCGAGCATGATCGCGAAGCCGAGCAGGACCTGGATGGGGACGGCGATGAAGAAGATCTGCACCTGCGGCATCAGCCGGGCGAGGATGCCGAGGCCGACGTAGAAGAGCGTGCCGGCGAAGATGTAGGGCGCCGAGAGCTGGATGGCGACGAAGAAGCTGCCCGAGACGAGGCGCGGCAGGATGCCCGAGAAATCCTCGACCGGCGCCAGCTGCCCCGGCACGAACACCCCGTAGCTCTCGACCAGCGCAGCCAGCATCAGGTGGTGCAGGTCGGTCATGAAGATCATGGTCAGGCCGATGGCGCCGAGGAAGGCGGCCGGGATCGCGCTCTGCTGCGCCGTCGCCGGGTTGAACAGGAAGGCGTTCGCCAGTCCCGCCTGGAAGGCGATGATCGTCCCGGCCGTCGTCAGCGTCGACAGCAGGATCTGCGTCACCATGCCGATGTAGGCGCCGACCACCATCTCGCCGCCGAGCAGCAGCAGCAGCGACGCCGGATCCGTCGGCAGCGCCGGCACGTCGCCGCCGACCTGGCCCACCAGGATGACCGAGATCAGCATGCCCAGGGCCAAGCGCGCGCGCGCGGGCACATAGGCCTCGCCGAAGCCCGTCATGACCATGAACGCGGTCCCGACCCGGCAGAATATGAACATCACCTGGTAGATGACCGCGGGCAGGAGCTGGGCGAACTGGCCTTCCATGCCGTCTCCCGTCGCCCTGGGCTAGCGATTGAGCCCGATCGCCACGATCCTGTCGGTAAGCTCCAGGGTGAAGTCCGTCAGGGTCGTCATCATGAAGGGCAGGAGCAGGATGGTGACGACGAAGACCACCAGGATCTTCGGCACGAAGGCGATCGTCATCTCCTGGATCTGCGTCAGCGCCTGCAGCAGCGAGATCGCGACGCCGACGATCAGGCCGATGATCATGATCGGCCCCGCCATCCGGATGAGGACCAGGATGGACTCGCGGCCGATATCGACGACGTCGTTCGGTGTCATGCGGCGAGTCTCCCAAACGCCGGGCCGCCTGTCCACTGCCAGAGCGGCAGGATCGGCCCAGGAGGAGACCTCAGATCGGCATCCGGATGATGTCCTGGTAGGCCTGGATCACCTTGTCGCGGACGGCGACGACGGTCTCGAGGGCCAGCTCCGCATTGGCGACGGCTTGGATGACCTCCTGCAAGTCGGCCTCGTTGGCGACGGCCTTCATGCTCAGGCGCTCCGCCGAGCGCTGGCTGTCCGCGACGTTCTGCACCGAGTCGCGCAGCATGTCGCCGAACTCGCGCACGGCAGGCTTGGAGCGCGCCTCGACGCCGGCGCCGCGCTGGGTGCGCAGCCCGTCCGCATAGGCCTGGGTGGCGCTCAGCATCTTGGTGTCGATCGGCATGCTCGGTCTCCTTGGGTCGGGTCAGGCGCCAGGCCCGCTCAGGGCGGCGCGGCGGTCAGCGCAGCATGTCGATGGTGCGTTGCACCATGCTGCGCGAGGTCTCCATGACGTTCAGGTTGGCCTCGTAGGTCCGCTGGGCCTCGCGCATGTCGGTCATCTCGAGCAGCGGGTTGACGTTCGGGTAGGCGACGTAGCCTTCGGAGTTGGCGGCCGGATGGCCGGGCTCGTAGCGGATCGTGAACGGGCTCTTGTCGGTCGTGATCTTGCGCAGGCGCACTGTCTCGACGCCGAGCTCGCGGTCGAGCGCGTTCTTGAAGCTGACGACCTTGCGCCGGTAGGGATTGGCGCCGGGATTGGCGGCCGTGGACTGCGCGTTCGCCAGGTTCTCCGACACGACGCGCAGGCGGATGCCCTGCGTCTTCATGCCGGCGGCGCTGATCTTCATGCTCTTGATCAGGTCGGACGCCATCGTCGCGGTTCCTCGTCTTGGGGCCGGTGCTCAGGAGCGGGACGCCGATGTCACGCGCCGCCGCGACGGCCCAGCGCCGTCTTCAGCATGTTGGAGTACTTGCGGTACATGTTCGACGCAGTCTGGAACTGCAGCTGGGTCTCCTGGACCTTGGCGAGCTGCTCTTCGATGACCACGGCATTGCCATCAGGCGCTTCCTCGAACACCGACCGCTGCTCCGGGTTGCGGAAACGCGGGTCGGTGGGCAGGGTGCCCTTCATCGACGCGCCGCGGGTGGCCGGCGACGGCTGCAGGCGCCGGAACTCCTGGGCGAGCGAGTTCTTGAAGTCCAGCGGAACGAGATCGTGCGGACGGTAGCCGGGGGTGCTGGCGTTCGCGATGTTCTGCGCAAGGACGTCCTGCCTCTGCCCGAGGTAGGACATCTTCTTGTTGATCATCTTGAACAGGCCGATGTTCTTGAAATCCATGGCCTTCTCCGTACCTCCGCGACGCCGTCGGCGCGCCTCTGCCGGCCGCTCCTAGCACGATCGCCGCGGCGCCCTTAAGGAAGCATGAAGTCATGCCGTCCTCGGGGCAGCCGCAGGCCAAGCGCCTTGTTCGGCCGGCACTTCCGACCCAAGAGCGTTAATGCCAAGCAAGCCCTGTTCCACGCGGCGGTCGCCCGATCCGCCGCACCAGGACCGCAAGTCAGAGTGGCCCCGGCCCAGGGCCTCAAGGGCGCTGCCCCCGGCGCTGCCCCCGGGCGTTGCCCTTGGCGCTGCTTGCCCCTGCGGCGCGCGGCGGCGTACAAATCCTACGTCTGCCTGGGGCAACCCCGCTCGCCGCATATCCAACAGAAGGCGCGGCGCCAGCGTCGCTCAGAAGGTCAACTGGGATGCTCTATCTCACCCGCAAGGTCGGCGAGTCCGTCATCATCAACGACGACATCGAGATCACGGTCGTCGAAGTCCGCGGCCGGTCGATCAAGCTGGGCTTCACGTTCCCGCCGCACGTCTCCGTGCTCCGGCGCGAGATCTACGAGCGGATCCAGGCGGAGAACCGGGCTGCGGCCGGTGTCGACCCGTCGGCCGGCGCTGCGCTGATGGCCGGCCTCGGCGATCGTCCCCTGGGCGAGCGGCTCACCCTGAAGCAGCGCCCGACCGAGGCACCCGCCGCGCCGGCCCAGGCGCAACGCCCGCCGCGGCGGCCGATGGAGTGACCCCGGCCCGCCGGGCTGGCGCGTTCCGGGCTGGGATCGGTCGGCAGAAACCGCCGCATGGTCGACGCGCCCGGCAATATTTTCCCGGTCGCCGCCCTTGGCCCCCGGGCCTGCGCCGGCGGGGTTCTCCGGGGCAGCATGCCTAACCCTTTGTTAGCCCAAGCAAGCCATTCCTGGTACGATGCCGCGCGCCGGAATTGCCGCTCGGCGTGCCGGGGAATGAGGGATCATGCCGCGCTCATCCGAGCGTTCCGTCCAGGCGCCTGCGACACGGTCCGGCGTGCCCGGCTCGCCCGAGCGCGTGCCGGTCGCGATCGCGCTGTCCTATGAGCGCGGCAAGGACCCCGCGCCGCGGGTGGTGGCGTCCGGCCGCGGCGCCGTCGCCGAGCAGATCCTCGAGATCGCCTTCGCCGCCGGCATCAAGGTGCGCGAGGACGCGGACCTGGCCGAGGTCTTGGCGACGGTCGAGCTCGATAGCGTGATCCCCCTTGAGGCATTCGCCGCCGTGGCGGAGATCGTCGCGTATCTTTACCGCGCCAATGCGCGCCTCGCCGGCGACGACGTTGCCGCCGCCTTCCCGACCGGCAAGCCGGCCACCATGCTCGTTCGTTGAGGAGCGGAGATCGCGCGATGAGCACGCCGACCTTGGATGCCGCAGGCCTTGCCGCACTCATGCAGGAGATCGATGCCCTTGCCGGCCAGCTCCACGAGGCGCGCGGGATCGTCGAGAAGGGCGAGCTCGTCGACCTGCAGGGACTCGACGCCGAGGTCGATCGGCTCTGCCGCGCTGCGCAGGCGCTGTCGCGCGACCAGGGGCGCACGGCGGCTGCAGCGTACCAACGCCTGAACGGCGCACTCGACGCGTTGACGGCGGCCGTGGGGACGCAGCGCACGGCCGTGGCGGCCAGCCTGAAGAACGTCTCGGCGCGCAAGCAAGCAGTCTCCGCCTACGGGCGCGTGCCCTCGAAGCCGCGCCGGTGAGCGGGACCAGGGCAGGCGGCATGAGCGCATCGAGCGGAGCGGAAGGGCGACGGGACAGCGGCGATGGAACCGGTATCCTACCTGCGGTTTGCGCTGGCGCTCCTGGTCGTGCTCGGGCTCCTGGCGCTGCTTGCCTGGGCGCTGCGGCGATTCGGTCCCGGGGCGGGCCTGACCGCGCGCCTCGGCCGGGCGCGCCGGCTCTCCTTGATCGAGGTGCTGCCGCTGGATTCGCGCCACCGTCTGGCGCTCGTGCGGCGCGACGGCAAGGAGCACCTGCTGCTGCTCGGCGCGCAGGACAGCCTGGTGGTCGAATCGGGCATCGCGGCGCCGGCGGACCCGCCGGCCTCGCGCCCCGCAGGTGCGACGGAGCCAAAGACGGATGCATGAAGCGATGACGCCCACACGCCTCCCATCGCGGCTCGCGCGTTCGCGACCGGCCGGCTCCGTCTGGCGAAGAGCTTGCGCTGCCTTGGCGGGTTTCGGCGCCGCGACCGGCGCCGGCGCGCTGGCGCTGCTGCTCTTCGGCGGCCAGGCGCTCGGCCAGGGCGTGACCTTCGACTTCGGCGACGGGCCGACGGCCTCCGGCCGCATCATCCAGCTGATGCTGCTGCTGACCATCCTCAGCCTGGCGCCCGGCATCCTGATGATGGTCACGTCGTTCACGCGCATCGTGATCGTGCTGTCGTTCCTGCGCAGCGCGCTCGGCGTGCAGCAGACGCCGCCCAACGTGGTGATGGTCAGCCTCGCCATGTTCCTGACCGCGTTCATCATGGCGCCGACGGTCGAGCGCTCCTACCGCGAGGGCGTGGTGCCGCTCGTCAACGAGGAGATCAACGAGACCGAGGCGTTCGACAAGATCACCGCGCCGTTCCGCGACTTCATGCTGACGCATGTGCGCGAGTCGGACCTCCGGTTGTTCCTCGACATGTCCAGGGCCGGGCCGGTGGCGACGCCGGAGCAGACGCCGCTGACGGCGCTCGTGCCGGCGTTCATGATCAGCGAGCTCAGGCGCGCCTTCGAGATCGGGTTCCTGCTGTTCATCCCCTTCATCATCATCGACATGGTGGTGGCATCGGTCCTCATGTCGATGGGCATGATGATGCTGCCGCCCGTCTTCATCTCGCTCCCCTTCAAGCTGATCTTCTTCGTGCTGGTCGATGGCTGGTACCTGCTGTCGGGCAGCCTCGTCCGGAGCTTCAGCCAGGGTCCCGGCGGATAGCGCGGCGGCGAGGGGAGGGCGGGGCATGGCGGCAGCGGGCGAGCCGGCGCGGGGCGGCGGCGCAGGGCGGCCTGCCGTGCCCGCGGCGCGCGCGATGCGGGCCGGCGCGGTCGCGATGGTCGTCCTCATCGTCCTGTTCGCGCAGATCGGCTGGCCGGCTGGCAGCCCGGCGGACGTGCCCGACTTCGCGCAGATGGCGCTCTATGACCGCGTCATCTGGAGCCTGAAGAGCAACTGGCTCGCCCAGGTCCTGGCGCTTGGCGCCATGGCGACGTGGTTCGCGTCCCTGGCCGTCGAGCGCCGCGCGGAGAAGCGCGCCCGGCGCTAGGCGGCCGACGCGGCGCCGCGCCGGCCGCCGAGGGCGTTCCAGAGGATGGCCGCCACGACGATGGCGCCGCCGGCGAGGCTCCACGTGCCCGGCTCCTCGCCGAAGGCAAGCCAGACCCAGAGCGGTGCCAGCACGATCTCGATCATCAGGAGCAGCATCACCTGGGCCGCCGGCACGGCGCGCGCGCCGCGCACCGTCAGGATCATCTGCAGCCCGAGCTGGACGGCGCCGAGCGCGATGCCGAGCGCCCAGTCGCGGGCCGGCAGGTCGAACGAGCCGGCGGCCGGGACGCAGACGACGAGCGCGAGGAAGCCGGCAAGGCATGCCGCCGGCGTCATGTCCGTCGCGCGGCCGGCGCGGAGCGCCACGATCATTCCCGCGTAGCACAGGCAGCAGAGCAGCGCGACCATGCTGCCGAGCAGCGTCCCGCCGAGGAGCCCGCTCGTCAGCATCACGGCCACGCCGGCGAGCGCGACGGCCATGGCGATCCAGGTGCGTCGGCCGACCGCCTCGCCGAGAAAGGCGCGGCCGAGCAACGCGGCGACCATAGGCGAGGCCGAGATGATGAGGATAGTGTCGGCGACCGTCGTCAGCCGCAAGGCGACCACGTAGGCGACGAAGGAGACCGCCAGCATCAGCGAAGCGACGAGGCCTGGCAGCCCGATCGCCATGAACCGCGCGGGGAGCTCCCGCCCGTAGGCGAAGGCGAGATAGACCAGCAGGACGAGCCCGAAGGAGAGCGCGCGGATCGTCAGGATCTGCCAGGCATCGGCGACGACCGTGCCGCGCACGATGACGCCGGCGAGGCTGGCGCAGAACGCGCCGCCGAGAACGCAGGCGACCCCTGTCGCATAGCCGGTCGCGCCGCTGGAACTTGCGTCGGACGCCTGTCGTGGTCCCGTGCCCTGGGCTGTTCCGCCGCCTTGCATCGTCCGCTGGTCGCTTTCATGCCCGCTCGGTCGGGCGCACTCTACCGGCGCCTCGGGCGCCGACGAGGCCGCGCCTGGGCATGGCCGGGTTGCGCCCGCCCGGTTCTACCGCTCCAGGGCGGCCTTGCTCAGTCGAGCGAGGCGCGCGCCTTGGACTGCGGGTCGGGCAGGGGGCCGGCGCTCGCGGACCGATTCGGCACCTGCCGGGCGGGCGGCTGGCCCTGGACCTGGCCTTGGACGGGACGTTGCTGGCTCTGGACCTGGCCCTGGGCCGGACGCGGCTGGCCGGTCGACGGGACTTGGCCCTGGCCCTGACCCTGGGGCCGTGCCTGGCCCGGAGGCCGCGCCTGGCCTTGGGCGGCAGGCGGCTGGCCGGCGCCTGTGCCGCCGGCACCGGTCGCGCGCGCCTGTCCCTGGGCCGCCGTGCCTTGGCCCTGCGCCTGGCGCGGCCGCTCGCGCAGGCTGCTCAGATAGGTCCGGAACGTCTGGACGTCCGCCAGCTCCTGCTTGATCGAGCGGATCTCGCCGGAGCGCGACGGCACGCTGCTGATCGCGTTGAAGGCCTGGGCGAAGGGGCTGGCCGCCATCTGCGGCCCGAAGCGAACGCGCAGTGCCGAGAGCCGCTCGTACTCGCCGGCGAGCGCCAGGGCCGTCGCCTGGTTCAGGATCAGCGCGCTCTGCTCGGGCTGCAGCTTCGCCTCCGGCGCCGGGGCGCCCTTGGCCTCCAGGAGCCGCTCGTAGGCATCGGCCGCGGGACCCCAATCCTGCTTGGCGCGGAAGATGTCG
>JAEULF010000193.1 GCA_016793965.1 Alphaproteobacteria bacterium
CAGCAGCGTCTCGTTGGCCGCGACGAGGTTGCCCTCGCTGACCAGCTTGCGGCTGATTCGGCCGCCGATCGGCGAGCGGATCTCGGTGAAGCTGAGGTCGAGGCGCGACTTCTCGAGCGCCGCGCGCGCGCCGTTCACGTCGGCCTGGGCAGCCTGGTACTGCTGGCGCCGCTCGTCGAGCGTGCGCTCGGCGGCGGCGCCGCCCTTGAGCAGGCGCTCGACGCGGTCGAGCTCCTGGCGCGCGAACTCCAGGCGCGTGCGCGTCGCCGATGCCGTCGCCTCGGCCTGGTTGTAGGCGGCCTGGAAGGGACGCCTGTCGATCACGAAGAGCAGGTCTCCCTGCTTCACGATCGAGCCGTCCTTGAAGTGGACGCTCTCCAGGTAGCCGCCGACGCGCGCGCGCACCTCGACCGAGGCGGCGGCCTCGAATCGGCCGGTGAACTCGTCCCACTCCATGACGTCCTTGACCACCGGCTTGGCGACGGTGACCGGAGGGGCAGGCGGCGGGCCGGACTTCTGCGCGGAGGGTGCGCTGTCGCAGGCCGCGAGCGCGGCGGGCAGCACGACGGAAAGGGACAGCAGCAGCTTGCGCATGGAAGGCCTCGGCCAAGGGGTGGCTGGGGAAACCTGAGTCGATTTCATGGATATCTCGCTGATTTCTCGAAGGAAGAGCAGGAGATATCGCTGGAAGCGGTGAGAGGGAGTTATGGGACGGCCCGGGGGCGGCGCCTAGACGCGCCCACTTCGTAACAGACGTTATAGCAGATCCTGTTGCAGTGCAGCAACTGGGGGCGCTGGCCAATCGCCCCGGCGCGGCCGGGGCTGGTAGGGGCGAGACGGCGCGGCGCCGCCCTCAAGTCAAGGGATGCGACCGAATGCCGGCGGGCCGCTCCACTTACTCCGCAGCCCGGGCGACCGCTGGCGCGAAGTCCTGCTCCATCTGGCGACGGAAGGCGATGGCCTCCTGCATCAAGCCATCGACGCCGGCGGCCGAGACGTCGGACCAGCGCAGGATCTCGCCCTGCTTGACCGGCTTCTCGACCTTGAGATGGTGCGCTAGCCCGAGGGGGAGTGCACCGATCTCGCGGCTGCGGCGCGCCGGGATCAGCTTGCCCCAGGCGCAGTAGCCGCCCTCGCCGTCGAGCACGTCGCCGGGCTTCAAGTCCTTCTTCGCCGTGGCGACGGCGTCGGCGTGCCAGCCGATCGGGCAGCCCGTGGGCTCGCCGCGCAGCGCCACGGAGAGGACGGAGATGCCGACCTCCAGCCCGATCATGTGATAGGGACGGTAGAGCGCCGTGTAGCGCCCCGATGCGTCGGTCAGCATGTGGTAGTCGCGGAAGCTGCGCGCGGTGTAGGCGCCCGGCGCCTCGATCACCACGAAGACGCCGGGGCGGATGTCGCGATAGACCGGCCGCCCGTCGCGCTCCAAGGACGACACGACCACGACCATGCCCTTGCCGCTCAGGCGCCCGCCCTCGGCGACGGGACGGCAGATATGGGGCAGGTCGTCGACGCCGCAGGGCTCGAACCCCAGTCCGTCGTCCGGCGGCATGAGCCCGGTGGCGTTCGACACCGCGCCCAGCTCGATCGCCGGCTTCGAGCCGTCGTTGAAGCTGTTGAACATCTGCGCGTTCATGCCGGATTTCTTCGCCTCCTCGGGCGACATGCCCCAGTCGGCCCAGACCGTGTCCGGCGTCGATTGGTGGAAGCGCGGGAGGTACTTCACGCCGCGCCCCGCCGCTTGCACGCCGAAGCCGCAGGCGCGCGCCCAATCGACCAGCTCGCAGATCTCCGCCGGCTGGTCGCCATAGGCGAGCGAGTAGACGACGCCGGCCTCCTCCGCGCGCTTGGCCAGCAGCGGCCCGGCCAGCACGTCCGCCTCGACCGTGACCATGACGACGTGGCGCTTGTGCTTGAAGGCCGCCAGCGCGTGCTTGATGCCGGCCGGCGGGTAGCCCGTCGCCTCGATCAGCACGTCGAGCCCGTCCGCCTTGATCAGCGCCAGCGCGTCGTCGCCGACATGCGTGCCGCCGGTCTTGAGCGCGTCCGCCAGGCTCTTCGCCGCGAAGGCCTCTGCCGGCCAATGCGCCTGGCCGAGCGACGCGCGCACGCGCTCGGGCTTCAGGTCGGCGATGCCGAGCACGTGCAGACCGGGCACGTGGCGCGCCTGCGCCAGGAACATGGTGCCGAACTTGCCGCCGCCGATCAGGCCGACGCGCACGGGCTTGCCGGCGGCGGCGCGCCTCT
This sequence comes from Alphaproteobacteria bacterium, assembly GCA_016793965.1. Classification (GTDB taxonomy): domain Bacteria; phylum Pseudomonadota; class Alphaproteobacteria; order JAEULF01; family JAEULF01; genus JAEULF01. Next base: position 2,248 of record JAEULF010000193.1, read on the forward strand.
GCAGGAGGGCGTGGAGGTTCATGGCTTCGGATCCCTGGTCGGTGACGGCTGTACCCTGATAGCGCGTCAAGGTATCGATGGCCAGCGGCCCTCCTCCAGCGGCCATCCGCGAGCGGCTCGGGCGGCGCGCGGTTCGGTGCTAGGCTCGCACGGGAGGTGCGCATGCGTCCGTTCGCGCTGCTGGCGGCTTTCGTCCTCGTCCTGGGAGCGGCGGCGGCACCGGCCGCTTCGCTGACGATCGAATCCGTCGACATCCCGAGCCTGGCGGCGGGGCCGCGCGACCGGCCGCCGCCGCCGTTGCTGCCGGGCATCCTCTACATGCCGCCCGCGGCGACGCCGATCGCCGCCATGATCGTCGCCGTCTCCAGCGGCTGCGTCGTGCAGGCGCGCGAGCCCTACTACGCGCGGGCGCTGGCGCGCGAGGGCATCGCCGGGCTGGTGCTCGACAGCTGCGCGCCGCGCGGCGTTGCCAGCACGGTCGACGACCAGACGCGGCTGACCGGCTGGGAGGTCGAGCAGGACGCCTGGGCGGCGCTCGCCTTCCTGGCGCGCGACCCGCGCATCGACCCCGCGCGCATCGGCGTGATGGGCGTCTCGAAGGGCGGCGGCGCCGCGCTCGGCACGGCGCTCCTCGTGCGCCGCCGCTGGCTCGGCGACCGCCGGCCGGACGTCGCGTTCGCCGCGCATGTCCCGATCGTGCCGGGCTGCACGGCGCGCCACCGCGACGCGCGGACGACCGGCGCCCCCATCCTCTTCATGCTCGGCGGCGCCGACGACTACGCGCCCGCCGCCGCCTGCCTGCCCTATGCCGAGGCGATCCGCGCCGCGGGCAACGGCCGCGTCGATGTCAAGCTGTACGAGGGCGCGCATCACGGCTGGGAGGTGCAGGGCGACGCGCCGCGGCTGCTGCCGCGCGCGGAGAACTACTCGCGCTGCGGCACGATCGTCGAGGACGACGGCGCGCACACCGCCGTGGCGACCGGCGAGCGCATCGCGCCCCGCGCGTTCTTCGCGTGGGCGCGGCAA
>JAEULF010000191.1 GCA_016793965.1 Alphaproteobacteria bacterium
ACCTACGCGCTCGACGGCGAGATGACGGTGATCGCCGACGAGAGCCGCGCTGCCGGCATCGGCGGCATCATGGGCGGCGAGGAGTCCGGCTGCACGCCGGCGACGACGGAGTGCCTGCTGGAGATCGCGCTGTTCGACCCGGTGCGCACGGCGACCACCGGGCGCAAGCTCGCCATCCATTCCGACGCGCGCCAGCGCTTCGAGCGCGGCGTCGACCCGGCCTTCCCGATCGAGGCCGTCGAGATCGCGACGCGGCTGATCCTGGAGCTGTGCGGCGGCACCTGCTCGGAGGTGCTGATCTCCGGCGCCGTGCCGTCCTGGCAGCGCAACGTGGCGCTGCGCCAGGAGCGCTGCCGGACGCTGGGCGGCCTCGACGTGCCGGCGGCGGAGCAGAAGTCCATCCTCGAATCCCTCGGCTTCACCGTGTCCGCCGCCGGGCCGGCCATGACCGCGGCGCCGCCGCCCTGGCGCGGCGACATCGTCGGCGAGGCCGACCTCGTCGAGGAGGTGCTGCGCATCAAGGGCTTCGACGGCATCCCCGTGGTGCCGCTGCCGCGCCCGGGAACGGTGACGCGCGCCGCGCGCTCGCCGGCCCAGCGCCGCCGCGCCGCGGTGCGCCGCGCGCTTGCCGACCGCGGCATGCTGGAGGCCGTATCGTTCTCCTTCATGTCCTCGGCCAAGACCGGGCTGTTCGGAGCCCAGGGACCAGGGGGCAACGGCGCCGGCAACGCGAGCGTGCGCCTGATGAACCCGATCAGCGCCGATCTCGACGAGATGCGGCCCTCGATCCTGCCGAACCTGGTCGACGCGGCGCAGCGCAACGCGGATCGCGGCTTTCCCGACCTGGCGCTGTGCGAGGTCGGGCCGCAATACGCCGGCGCCGCGCCGGAGCAGCAAGCCATGGTGGCGGCCGGGCTGCGCGCCGGCAACGCGGCGCCGCGCCACTGGTCGCGGCCGCAGGCCAAGGTCGACGCATTCATGGCGAAGGCTGACGCGATCGCGGCGATCGCCGCGGCGGACGGGCCGGTCGCCAACCTGCAGGTCACGGCCGACGCGCCGGCCTGGTACCACCCCGGCCGCTCCGGCGTGCTGCGGCTCGGCACCAAGGCGGTCGGGTTCTTCGGCGAGCTGCACCCGGCCGTGCTCAAGGCGATGAAGGCCGACGGGCCGATGGTCGCCTTCGAGGTCTTCCTGGAGGCGCTGCCGCAGCCGAAGGCCAAGCAGGGGCGCGCCCGCCCGGCGGTCGATGCGCCGTCCTTCCAGCCGGTCAACCGCGACTTCGCCTTCGTCGTGAAGGACGAGGTCGCGGCGGAGAAGCTGCTGCGCGCGGCGCGAACGGCGGAGAAGGAGCTGGTGGCGGACGTGCAGGTGTTCGACGTCTACGCGGGCAAAGGCGTGCCGGACGGGCACAAGTCGCTCGCCGTCGCCGTGACGCTGCAGCCGCGCGAGCGCACGCTGACCGATGCCGAGATCGAGGCGGTCGGCCAGAAGATCGTCGCCGCCGTGGCCAAGGCGACAGGGGCGACGCTGCGGAGCTGAGCTGCCGGTCGCGTTGCTTGCGCCCGCGGGCGTCGACGCTGCCCGTGCCGATGCCCCACCCCGACCCTCCCCATCGCTGCGCGACGGGGAGGGGGAAGATGCGGCCTTCCTGCCCCCTCCCCGTGCGAAGCATGGGGAGGGTCGGGGTGGGGCATGCTCACGCTTGGCGGCGACGTCCGCCGGCATTGGTTGTCGGCATGGCGCCTCGACCCATGAGGCAAGCGACGGGAGCCGCCCGGATGGCGCGCGAGGAGATCAAGCTGTGCGGGCTCAACGCGGTGACGGCGCAGTTCCGCGCCGCGCCGGACATGATCGAGCGCTTGCATTTCGACCGAATCCTGGCGCCCCAGCTCGGCGAGATGTGCCGGCAGCTCGCGCGCCGGCGCAAGCCCTACCGGCTGACCAACGCCGACGAGCTGATCGCCATCGCGGAGACGGTGCATCATGGCGGCGTCGTCGCGGTGATCCGGCCGCCGATCCTGAAAGCGCCGACCGACGCCGAGCTCGATGCCTGGGCGGCGGCGCGGTTGCCGATGCTGCTGCTCGACCGCATCGGCAACCCGCACAATCTCGGTGCCATCGTGCGCAGCGCCGCCTATTTCGGGGTGAAGAAGATCCTGCTCTCCGACCGGCGCGAGCAGGCGCTGCCATCGACCGCCGTCTACCGCGTCGCCGAGGGCGGCATGGCCTATGTCGAGATCTACCGGTCGCTCAACATGATCGTGGACTGCCGGACGATCGGCGACCGCCACACCATCATCGGCGCCTCCCTCGACGGCAAGCCGCTGGCCAAGGCCGCCGAGATCGCGCGCTCGCGCGGCCGGCCGCTGGCGCTCCTCCTCGGCAACGAGGAGGACGGCATCGCGCCGGAGCTGTCGCTGCTCTGCGCGGTGCATGCGACGATCCCCGGGACCGGGATGGTGCAGTCGCTCAACGTCTCCGCGGCCGCCGCCATCCTGATCCACGGCATCCTGACGGCGCCGGTTAACGAACGTTAAGGCCGGGGAGGCCAGAATGGGCAGCGGAGCATGTCCGGGAGCGGCCGAATGTCCGGTGGCGAGCGCGAGCGTGGCTTGAGGTTGGCGGCGGCGATTCCGGCCACGCTGGTCGGCATGCTGCTGCTGGCCGGCGAGGCCGCGGCCCAGCGCGAGCCGCCGATCCCGCCGGAGCAGCGCTGCGAGCTCTACCAGCGCGAGTTCGACAAGGTGCGCAAGAAGAAGGAGGGCCAGCCGGAGTTCGGCCGGGCGCTCCGCCTGCGCCGCCTGGGCGAGCAGCTGTGCAACAGCGGCCGGACGGAGAAGGGGCAGAAGGTCCTCGCCGAATCGTTGAAGGCGGCAGGCGTGAAGCCGCTGCCCTATCCGACCCCGAGCGCCACCCAGGTGATCGAGGCGAAGGAAGAGAAGCGCAGGAAGGCGGAAGAAGCCAAGCGCAAGCGCATGTGACGGAACGTCAGGCGACGCGACCGGCGGCACCCTCCGGTTGACAACGCAGCGCCCACCTCGCACGGTGGCGGCCATGCCCAGTCCGCGCGCATCAGCGCGGCCGCGCGCCTTGCTGGCGCGAGCAGGGCGCAAGGGAGAGTGCTTCATGGACATCAAGCTGCAATCGCGGCGCCTGGCCGCGGGACTGCTCGCGTGCGCCGCTCTGGCGCTCGGCGCAACGGCGGCTGACAGGGTCGCCTTGGCCGCGACGCCGGCCGATACGCTGGTCATCGCCGGCAAGTTCGACGACATCGTCTCGCTCGACCCGCATGAGAGCTTCGAGTTCACGGGGTCGGAGTTCGCCACCCAGGTCTACGACAAGCTGGTGGCGCACGACCCGCGCAACCTCGGGCCGATCCAGCCCGGCGCGGCCGAGAGCTGGACCGTGTCGCCGGACGGCAAGACCTATACCTTCAAGATGCGCCGGGGCATCAGGTTCCACAGCGGCAACGAGATGACGGCGCGCGACGCCGAGTGGTCGGTGCACCGGCTGATCACGCTCAACAAGTCGCCGGCCTTCATCCTCGGCCAGTTCGGCCTGACCAAGGACAACGTCAAGGACAAGGTGAAGGCGACGGACGACTGGACGCTGGCGATCGAGACCGACAAGGCCTATGCGCCGACCTTCGTGCTCAACTGCATCACGGCGGCGGCCTCCTCGATCGTCGATTCGAAGCTGGTCAAGGCGAACGAGAAGGACGGCGACTGGGGCAACACCTGGCTCAAGACGAACGCCGCGGGCTCGGGCCCCTTCAAGTTCGTGACCTGGCGCGCCAACGACACGCTGAGCTTCGAGGCCAACCCGTCCTACTGGCGCGGCGCGCCGAAGCTGAAGCGCGTCATCGTCCGCCACATGCCGGAGGCGGCGACGCAGCGGCTCGCCATCGAGAAGGGCGACGTCGACATGGCGCGCAACCTCAATGCCGACAACATGAAGGCGATCGAAGGCAACAAGGACGTCGCCGTCGTCACCATCCCGCGCAGCTACGTCTGGTACCTCGGCCTCAACGTGAAGCACGAGATCCTGAGGAAGCCGAAGGTCCAGGAGGCCCTGAAGTACCTGGTCGACTACCAGAAGATGGCCGAGACGGTGCTCGCCAAGCAGTTCGTCGTCCAGCAAGCCTACGTGCCGAAGGGCTTCCTCGGCGCCGTCACGGACACGCCGTACAAGCTCGACGTCGCCAAGGCGAAGCAGCTCCTCGCCGAGGCCGGGCACCCGAACGGCTTCACGATCACCATGGACACGACGAACACGCCGCCGACCTCCGACATGGCGCCGGCGATCCAGGCGACCTTCGCGCTGGCCGGCGTGAAGCTGGAGATCATCCCCGGCGACTTCCGGGCGACGATCACCAAGTACCGGGCGCGCAACCACGACATCTACATCGGCCGCTGGGGCTCGGACTTCCTCGACCCGCACTCCAACGCCGACACATTCGCCAAGAACGAGGACAACTCGGACAACCCCAAGGCCAAGCCGCTCGCCTGGCGCAACTCCTGGGACCCGGGCGAGCTGACCAAGATGACGAACGACGCGATGGTCGAGCGCGACGCGGAGAAGCGGAAGGCGCTCTACGAGGCGGCGCAGAGGAAGTTCCTGCAGTCCTCGCCCTTCGTCATGATGTTCCAGCAGGCCGAGCTGGTGGCGCTGCGCAAGAACGTCAGCGGCTTCTACGCCGGACCGCTGTCGGAGACGACCTTCTTCCACCTGGTCGAGAAGAAGTGACGGCACAAGGGCCCCGCCCCGAGCCTCCCCATCGCTGCGCGACGGGGAGGGAGACGCGGATGCGCCGTACGTCCCCCTCCCCGCGCGCTGGCGTGGGGAGGGGAGGGACGGGGCGCCTCGCCTCGTGACCGCCGCGACGCAGCGCCTTTCCCGCAACCTGCGCGGCCTCGGCCGCCTGGCGGGGTCCCTGGCGCTCACCTTCGTCGGGCTGCTCGCCGTCACCTTCGTCATCGGCCGCGTCGTGCCGATCGACCCGGTGCTGTCGGTGGTCGGCGACAACGCGCCGATGGCGGTCTACCAGCAGGCCAAGGCCGACATGGGCCTCGACCGGCCGCTGCACGAGCAGTTCCTGCGCTTCGTGCGCAAGGCCGTGACCGGCGACTTCGGCGTCTCCGTGCTGACCGCCAAGCCGGTCGTCGAGGACATCAAGCGGGTCTTCCCGGCCACCATCGAGCTGGCGACTCTGGCAACGCTGCTCGGCGTCGCCGTCGGCGTGCCGCTCGGCGTGCTCGCCGCCGTCCGGCGCGGCGAATGGCCGGACCAGCTCGCCCGCTTCCTGGCGCTGCTCGGCTACTCCGTTCCCGTCTTCTGGCTCGGCCTGATGGGGCTCCTCGTCTTCTACGCCCGCCTCGACCTCGTCGGCGGGCCGGGCCG
>JAEULF010000222.1 GCA_016793965.1 Alphaproteobacteria bacterium
ACCTTGTTGAGGCCCTCCGTCAGGCGCTTCCACTCGGAATCGCGCAGCTTCGGGCGCTTCGACAGCGGCTTGTTGCGGTTGCCGTGGATGCAGCGCGAGACGTCGCAGAACACCATGGCCGGCGCCCCCATCGCCGCGAGCAGGACCAGGTGCTTCTCGACGCTGGCGATCTCGACCTCGGGCGAGCGCTCCATGAGATGCGCGCCGTGCCAGCCGGAAGCGAGCTTGAGCCCGTGCGCGTCGAGGATCGGCTTCAGCGCCTTGGCCTCGCGCGGGAACTTGTTGCCCAGCTCGACGCCGGCATAGCCCGCTTGGCGGGCCTCGCTCAGGCAAGTCTCGAGCGGCGTGTCGCCGCCCAGGCTCGGCATGTCGTCGTTGGTCCAGGTCAACGGGTTGATGCCGATCTCGACGCTCATGCTCAGGCTCCCAGCTTCTGCTTCTTGCGCGCGGTCTCGTAGGCCGGCCGCTTGGCCTGGACGGCGACCGGAACGTCCCACCAGGCGCCGCCCTCGCCGGTCGAGAGCGCGGGGTCGGTGTCGATCACCACGACGGCCGTGCGCGTCGCCGCGCGAGCGCGGGCGAGCGCCTCCGGCAGCGCTGCCAGGCTTGCGACCTTCTCGGCTTGCGCCCCCAGGCTCGCCGCATGGGCGGCGAAATCGACGGCGGGCGCGGCGTCGGCCAGAAGGTTGTTGAACGGCGCGCCGCCCGTCCCCTGCTGCAGCCGGTTGATGCAGCCGAAGCCGCGATTGTCGAGCACGACGATCGTGAGCTTGGCGCCGAGCGCCACCGACGTCGCGATCTCCGCGTTCATCATCAGGTAGCTGCCGTCGCCGACCATCACCACGACCTCGCGCTCCGGCAACGCCAGCTTGGCGCCGAGGCCGCCGGCGATCTCGTAGCCCATGCAGGAATAGCCGTATTCCAGGTGATAGGCTTGCGAATCAGCAGCGCGCCAGAGCTTGTGCAGCTCGCCCGGGAGGCCGCCGGCGGCGCAGACCAGCACCGCCTTGGGGCCGACGGCGCGGTTGACCGCGCCGAGCACCTCGGCGTCGGACGGGCGCGGCCGGTTGGCGGGGGCGGTGATGCGGTCGACCTCCCGCGCCCAGGCGAGCGCACCCTGCCGCGCCTTGTCCCACCAGGACGCCGGCGCGGACCAATTCCCCAGCGCGTGGTCGAGCGCCTCGATGCTGCGCAGCGCGTCGCCGACCAACGGCTGGCTGCCATGCTTCGCCGCATCGAAGGCCGCGACGTTGACGCCGAGGAGGCGCATCTGGGGATGGAAGAGGGCGCGCGATCCCGTGGTGAAGTCGGCGAGCCGCGTGCCCAGCGCCACCACTAGGTCGGCCTCTGCGGCCAGCGCGTTCGCCGCCGCTGTTCCCGTGACGCCGATCGAGCCCATATTGGCCGGGTTGTCGAAGGAGAGGGCGCCCTTTCCGGCCTGGGTCTCCGCCACGGGCAGCCGCCGGCGCTCGGCGAAGGCGGCGAGCGCCTTCTCGGCCAGCGCGTACTTGACGCCGCCGCCGCAGATGACGAGCGGCCGCTTGGCGGCGGCGATCAGCGCGGCGGCCGCGGCGACCTCATCCGCGTCCGGTGTCGGCCGGCGGATGCGGTGGACGCGGCGGGCGAAGAACGCCGCCGGCCAGTCGGCCGACTCGGCCTGGACGTCCTGCGGGAAGGCGAGCGTCGCAGGGCCGCATTCCGCCGGGTCGGTCAGCACGCGGATGGAAGCCGGCAGGCTGGTCAGAAGCTGCTCCGGCCTCGTGATCCGGTCGAAGTAGCGCGACACCGGCCTGAGCGCGTCGTTCGCCGAGACCGTGGGGTCTCCCGGCCATTCGACCTGCTGCAGCACGGGGTCGGGGCGGCGATCGGCGAAGACGTCGCCGGGCAGCAGGAGCAGGGGCAGGCGGTTGACATGCGCGACCGCCGCGGCGGTGACGAGGTTGGTGGCGCCCGGTCCGACGGATGTGGTGACGGCCATCATGCGCCGGCGCGCCAGCGCTTTCGCATAGGCGACGGCCGCCAGCGCCATGCCCTGCTCGTTGTGGCCGCGGAACGTCGGCAGCACGTCGCGATGGGCGTGCAGCGCCGGCCCGAGCCCGGCGACGTTGCCGTGGCCGAAGATCGCCCAGACGCCGCCGAAGAGCGGCTTCTCGCTGCCGTCGGGCATGGCGACATGCTGGGCCGCGAGGTAGCGGACGACGGCTTCGCCGGCGGTCATGCGGAGCGTCGTTGGGGCGGCGGACATCAGCGGGACCTCCTGGAAGCGGGCGCTCTTGCGGCGCCTTGCGCGATCGGGCGAGCGACGGGACCTTCATAGCCGGGAACCCGGCGCGACGCCGTGACTGCGGCAGTGCAGGTTCCGCATTCCCCGGCCGTCACAATACTGTCACAATAGCTGCAAGGAAGCGCCGGGCGAACCGGCGCCGGGTGCACGGGCGGCCGGCAGGAACGCCCAGCGCCCAGTCGATGGGGAGGCGCCGCGGCCGGCTCGGCCGGGCGGACCAGGGATGCCGATGCCAGGATCGCGCGCGCCGGTGCGGCGCGCTGTCATGCGAGCGCAACCGAGCTGGGCTAGGCAGGCGACGCGCGTGCGCGGCCCCCGGCGACGCGGACGCTAATCCGAGGACGTCGCGATGCCCGGGCTGCTCACCGTCGATCGCCTCACCGTCGGCTACGGACGCCAGCGCGTGCTGCACGACGTCTCGCTCGACGTCTCCAAGGGCGAGATGATCGCGCTGCTCGGGGCATCCGGTTGCGGCAAGACGACGCTGCTGCGCACGATCTCTGGCTTCATCCCGGTCGAGAGCGGGACGGTCCGCATCGCCGGCCGCGACGTCACGCAGCTCCCGCCGGAGAAGCGGGACACCGCCATGGTGTTCCAGTCCTACGCGCTGTGGCCGCACATGACGGTGGCGCAGAACATCGGCTACGGGCTGAAGCTGCGCGGCAAGCCGCGCGCGGAGATCCGCGCCGAGGTCGCGCGCATCCTCGGCATGCTCGGGCTCGCGGGCTACGAGGAGCGGCCGGTGACGCAGCTCTCCGGCGGGCAGCGCCAGCGGGTCGCGCTGGGCCGCGGGCTGGCGGTGAATCCGACTCTGCTGCTGCTCGACGAGCCCCTGTCGAACCTCGACGCGCGCATCCGCCAGCAGGTGCGCCACGAGATCAAGGCGATCCAGACGCGCCTCGCGCTGACCGCTGTCATCGTCACGCACGACCGCGAGGAGGCGATGATCATGGCCGACCGCATCGTCGTCATGCGCGACGGGCGGATCGCCCAGGTCGGAACGCCGGAGACCGTGTTCCTGCGGCCCGAATCGGCCTTCGTCGCCCGCTTCATGGGGGCCGAGAACGTGCTCAAGCTCGAGGTGCGCGGCGGCGGCAGCGAGGTCGCCATCCCCGCCGCGCGCTCGACCGTCGCGCTGCCGGCGCCGGCGCGGCTGCCGGCCGAGGGCGCGCTCGACGCCTATTTCCGCACGGAGGCGGTCAAGGTGGTGCGCGGCACGGCGGGCTTGCCGCCCGGCCTGCCGCTCGCCGGCCGCGTGCGGCAGTCCACCTATCCCGGCGGCGTCTGGCGCTACGCCGTCGCCGTCGGCGACCAGGAGTTCCTGGTCGACAGCGCGGAGAAGCACGCGGTCGGCAGCGACGTCACGCTGTGGCTGCCGCTCGATGCGCTGCACCTGTTCCCGTCCACCAACGAAAACTGAAGGAGGAGGTCGTCATGCACGCATGGACTCGCAGGGCTTTGCTGGCCGGGGCGGCGCTGGGTGCCGCGCTCGCGGTCGGCGGCGCGGCGCAGGCTCAGCAGCAGGTGACGCTCAACGTCATCACCGCCGGCAGCCAGAACATGGTCGATTACGTGAAGGACTTCCTCGGGCCCCGCTTCGAGAAGATGCATCCGGGCGTCAAGGTCGTCTCGGTCGGCACCGGCGAGGGCGACGCGGGCTCGCAGAAGATCTACGAGAAGATCAAGGCGCAGCAGGGCGCGGCCTCGGTCGACGTGGACGTGGCCGTCATCCACCAGAAGATGAGCGGCCAGATGGTCGGCGAGGGGCTGCTCGAGACCTATCGCAGCCAGATCAAGACCG
>JAEULF010000227.1 GCA_016793965.1 Alphaproteobacteria bacterium
GAGTCCCAGGCGAGATCGGGGCTGCCCCGGCCGCTGACGCGGCCCGCCGCCTCCCGACCTCCCTCGACGAGATGTCGGGGGGGGGGAGGAAGCCTAGAGCGTGCCATCGTCAATGGTCGAGATGCGTGCTTGCCATAGCGCGTAAGCGGGGATCCCCCCCTCCGCCTCCCCGAATGCGGCTGCGGAATGCCGACCGCGCCGCGTCGTCTCTCGACAGCCCATGCGCGGCATCCCGCGGCCCCCTCAAATCCGGCGCCAGCGCTTGTACGCCTCCATGACCGGCACGATGACCAGGGCAAGGGCCAGCAGCAGCGCCCACTGCCCGAGCGAAAGGTGCGCGACGCCGAGAGAACGTCGGTGAGGCCAGGCGACCACGCAGCGGCCGCTGCCACGCTAGAGCGACGCAGAGGTACCCGTCTTGAGGTAGCGACCGGACAATTCTGCCCCGGCCCTCCATCCGCCCGCTTCGGGACCACCCCCGACGCTTGAAATCGGCCATACCTCGTAGCCATATGCGACAGGGCCGGGGATCCCCGGGCAGGTCGAAACAGGAGGGGACATCATGAGCGGTTGGGCCTGGCTGGCGATCGCGGCGCTTCCGGTCATCGTCGCGATCTACCTCTACAACAACTTGGTCGGCCTGCGCGCGGCGATCCGCAACTCGTGGTCCCAGATCGACGTGCAGCTCAAGCGGCGCCTCGACCTCATCCCCAATCTCGTCGAGACGGTGAAGGGCTCAGCCAAGCACGAACAGGAGACGCTGCTCCGGGTGATCTCCGCGCGCAACGCCGTGCTGCAGCACGGACCGTCGCATGCCCCCGAGCGCCTGGCCGCCGAGGCACAGCTCTCGCAGGCGCTCGCCGGCTTCAAGATGACCATCGAGGCCTATCCCGACCTGAAGGCGAGCGCGCAGTTCTCGCAGCTCATGCAGTCGGTCGAGGATACGGAGAACCGCATCGCCATGGCGCGCCAGGCGCTTGCCGACGAGATCGAGCGCTACGACACGGCGCGCCAGAGCTTCCCTGCGGTCCTCGTCGCCGCCCCGCTCGGCTTCGGCCCGGAGACCGGCTGGTCGATGGCCGAGACGGAGCGCGGCCAGGCGCAGCAGGCGCCGAAGATCGCGTTCTGACGGCGCCGCCATGGCCGCGGCGATGGATTGGCGCGCCGCCGGGCGAAGGGCGTGGCGGCTGACCGTCCTCTTCCTTTTCGTGATCGCCGCGATCCTGGCCGCGGTGGGCTACGTCATCGGTTGGGGCATCGACGCGATCGTCTTCGTCCAGAGTCCGGCCGGCCAAGCCTGGGTCGGCCGGATCGGCCCCAGCGCTGCCATCGCGACCCTGTTCGCCGAGCTTTTCACCCAGGTCAACGGCCCGGGCCTCGCGGGCGCCTGCATCGCGTTCGCCGCCGCCTATGTGCTGTGCTCCGTCATGATCCTGGCCGGCGACCGCGTGATCCTGCGCACGATGGACGCGGAGCGCCCGCAGGCAGGCGACGTGCAGGCGCAGCGCGCGCGCGAGCTCCTGGCCCAGGTGAGCATCGCCGCGGGCATCCCGGCGCCACGGCTCGTCGTCGTCGAGACCGAGGTCGCCAACGCTTTCGCCGTCGGCATCTGGGACGAGTCGCGCGCGGTGGGCGTCACGCGCGGCCTCCTCGGCCTCCTGGACGAGCGCGAGCTGCGCGCCGTCTTGGCGCACGAGGTCGGGCACCTGGCCAACGGCGACCTGCGCCTGAGCTGCGTGGTCGTCGTCACCGTCGGCATGCTGGTTGTCCTCGCCGCGCCCATCCGCGGCCTGCTGAACGCCTTCGACATCTTCGGGTGGAGCGGCGGCTCGCGGTCGAGCTCCCGCTCAGGTTCGAGCTCGAGCGAGAAGCGCGACGGCGGCGGCGGCGCGGCCGTCGTCGTCATCATCGCCATCGTCCTGTTCATGATCCTGGTCGTCGGCCTGGCGCCCCTGCCCGCGCGCATCGCGCAATACGCCATCGGCCGCGAGCGCGAGTTCAATGCGGACGCCGCTTCCGCGCGCCTGACGCGCGACGCGCCGGCGCTCGCCTCGGCCCTCGGCAAGATCGCCGGCCGCCCGACCGCGATGTTCGGCCAGGACTACCATCCCTGCCAGGCGCTCTGCTTCGAGATGGCGAGGCATGAGCGCGACAGCATCTTCGCCACGCACCCGCCGATCCGCGAGCGCATCAGCCGCCTGCTGGGCCGCGCGTGACAGGGAGCCTCCCGGTCACGCGCGCCGCAAGCGCTTGTAAGCCTCCATGACGGGCACGATGACGAGGGCGAGGGCCAGCAGCAGCGCCCACTGCCCGAGCGACGGGTGCGCGACGCCGAGGATATCGGCGAGGCCGGGCGTCCACGCGGCCCCCGCCTGCAGCGCCTGCGTGCCGAGCACGCCGAGCACGAGATACGGATTGGCGGAGAACGGCACCTTCCAGACGGAGACGCGCTCGGAGCGGCAGTTGAAGCAATGCACGTTCTCGAAGCAGACGATGAGCCAGAGGATCGCGTTCTGCGCCGTGGCGTGCGACCAGCCGGCATCGAGCATCCACCAGTAGGCGGCGAAGCTGGTGCCGCCGATGACCGCGCCGGAAAGCAGGAGCTGCTCGATCATGCGCCGGTCGAGGATGCTCTCGCCGGGCGGCCGCGGCTTGCGCGCGAGCACGTCGCGCTCGCCCCGCTCGAAGGCGAGCGCCACGTCCTGCACGCCGTTGGTCACCAAGTTCAGCCAGAGGAGCTGGACGGCGGTCAAGGGCGGCGGCAGCCCTGCCGCGACGGCGAGGGTGAACAGCAGGATCTCGGCCGCCCCGGTCGAGACGGTGAAGAGGATCACCTTGCGCACGTTGTCGTAGGCGACGCGTCCCTCCTCGATGCCGGCGACGATCGCCGGGAAGTCGTCCTTCACCAGGATCAGGTCGGCCGCCTCGCGCGCCACGTCGGTGCCGCCCTTCCCCATCGCCACGCCGATGTCCGCGGCGTTCAAGGCGGGCGCATCGTTGATGCCGTCGCCGGTGACCGCGACGACGTGGCCCTGGGCGCGCAGCGCCTCGACGATGCGCAGCTTCTGCAAGGGCTCGATGCGCGCGAAAACCTTGGCGGCGGCGACGACGCGCGCGAAGCCCGCTGAATCGAGCTCCTGCAGCTCGGCGCCGGCGACCACGTCGTCCTCGTCCTGCGCCAGGCCGAGCTGGCGCGCGATGGCGAGCGCGGTCAACGGATGGTCGCCGGTGATCATGCGCACGGCGATGCCGGCCGCCTGGGCGCGCTGCACGGCGTCGCGGGCGCCCGGCCGCAGGGGATCGATCAGGCCGGCGAATCCCAGCAGCGTCAGGCCCGATAGGGCTCCCTCCTCCGCCTTGGCCACACGGCCCGAGGCGACGGCGATGACGCGATAGCCGCCGGCGGCAAGCGCCCGCGCCGCCGCCGCTTCTGCCTCGCCGACGCCGGCGCACATGCCGAGCACCGTCTCGGCGGCTCCCTTCACCGACGCCACGATGCCTTCCCCCGCGCCCGAGCCGCTCGCGCTGAAAGCGGCGGCGAACTTCCGCTCCGGCTCGTAGGGAATGCAGACGAGCGTCCGGCGCGCCTCCTCCGAGACGTCGATGCCCTGGGCGCGCGCGAAGGCGAGGAACGCGATGTCCACGGTGTCGCCGACCGCGCCGGCGCGCCCGCCGTCGAGGGCGAGCGCCGCCTCGTTGCACAGCGTGCCGGCCTGCGCGAGCGCCCGGCAGGCCGGGTCCGTCGCTTCCGCCTCGCCGGCGCCGGGCAGCCAGAGCCGCTCCACGGTCAGCTCGTTCAGCGTCAGCGTGCCCGTCTTGTCGCTGGCGATCAGCGTGCAAGCGCCGAGACCCTCGACGGCCGGCAGGACGCGCACGACGACGTCGCGCAAGCTCAGGCGGTGGACGCTGATCGACAGCGCCACCGTGATGGCGACGGGCAGCCCCTCCGGGATCGCCGCCACGGCGAGCGCCACGGCCACCAGGAGCACGGTCTCGAAGGGCGAGCCGCGCAGCAGCTCGACCGAGGCCAGGATCACGATGAGGCTCAGAACGGCGACCGCCAGGCCGTTCGTGAAGCGCGCCATCCGGCGCACCAGCGGCGGCACCGGCGCGTCGTCCTTCGCCAGCGCCGCGGCGATTCGTCCGACCTCGGTGCTCGCGCCGGTCGCGGCGACGAGGCCCGTGCCGCGTCCGGCGACGACCGTCGTGCCGGCATGCAGCATGGTGACGCGGTCGCCGAGCATGGCGGCGGCCGGCACGGCGGCGGCCGCGTCCTTGGCGACGGGCAGCGATTCGCCGGTCAGCATGCTCTCGTCGGCGCGCAGGTCCTGCGCGTCCACGAGCCGCAGGTCGGCGGGGATCCTGAGGCCGGATTCGACCTGCACGACGTCGCCCGGCACGAGGTCGCGCGCGTCCAGGCGCTGCGGGTGGCCGTCGCGGCGCACCGTGACCCAACGCGGCACGAGAGATTTGAGCGCATTGGCGCGGCGGTCCGCGCGCGCCTCCTGGAAGGCGCCGATCCCCGCATTGAGCAGGAGCACGACGCCGATGAAGCCGGCGTCGGCGACATCGTCCATGACGACCGCGACGACCGCAGCGGCCAGCAGCAGATAGACGAACGGGCTGGCGAACTGGGCGAGGAAGATCCCGAGGATGGTCTTGCCCTTGGGCTCCGGCAGCAGGTTGCGGCCGAAGCGCGCGAGCCGCTCGGCGACCGCGCTGGAGGAGAGGCCGGCCAGGTCGCTGCCGAGCCGCGCCAGGCTGCCCGCGGCGCTGATCGCATGATGAGGCGGCTCCGCCGCGCCCGGAACGGCGTGCGCCTGCGGATCGTCCCCCATGCATCCTCCTGCGCGCCCGCTGCCGGTGCGTCCCCCCCGCCCAGCCGCCCAGCCTAGTCCCGCCAGGGCATGATCGGCACGCTCGATATCGCGTTCTTGTACGAGCCCTCGATCAGCTTGTCCGAGTAGACGAGGTAGACGAGCGTGCGGCGCTTCTCGTCGTAGAAGCGCACGACCTGCATGGTCTTGAACAGGACGGAGAGGCGTTCCTGGAACACCTTCTCGCCGGGCTTCAGCCGCGCCGGGTCGATGGCGATCGGCCCGATCTGGCGGCAGGCGATCGAGGCGAAGCTCTCGTCCTCGGCCAGCCCGAGCGCGCCGGACACGCCGCCCTTCACCGGGCGGGACAGGTGGCAGGCCACGCCGGGAACCTTCGGGTCGTCGAAGGCCTCGATGACGATCTTGTGGCTCGGCCCGACGAGCTTCCACTCCGTATTCACCGAGCCGATCTCCTCGGCC
>JAEULF010000253.1 GCA_016793965.1 Alphaproteobacteria bacterium
GCGCCCTCAATCCTTCAGCGCGAGCTGGTACTGCCGCACCAGGTCGCCGAGGCTGGTGGCGAGGAAGTCGGGCTTGGTGAACTGCTCCGGCGCCTGGGTGCCGCCATAGCCCTTCTGGCCGTGCCGGCGGTAGATCCAGCAGGTGGCGAGCCCCATCTTCTTCGCGATTCCCATGTCGTGGTACTGGCTCTGCGCCACGTGCAGGATGCGCTTCTTCTGCACGCCGAGCTTCTCCAGGTGCAGGATGAAGTACTCGAAGGCCTTCGGGTCGGGCTTGGCCCAGCCGATGTCCTCCTCGGTGATGACCTCGTCGAACACCCTGCCGGAGGGCGCCGCGATCTGGGAGACCATGGTGCGGGCGCTGGTGCGGTCGCCGTTGGTGACGACGACGAGGTAACGGAACCAGCGCTTGAGCTCGGCGAGCGCCTGGGCGGAATCCGGGAAGGGCGGCCAGGCGCGCGCCGAGGCGAGGAAGCTGGCGCCGTCCTGCGGCCCCACCGTGACGCCGAACTCCTTGGCGACGGCCTCCCAGGTGCGCGGCATGCGCTGGCTGAACAGCATCTTCGGATCGGCCTTGCGGATCGCCGCCTGGCAGCGCGCATAGGCCTCCAGGATCTCGGTGTCCGTCGCGTCCGGGCGCTCGCGCAGCACGCGCGGGCGCATCCAGCCGAGTATGCCGCCCTCGAAGTCGATGATGGTGCCGATCAGGTCAAAGGTCAGGACGTCGAAATCGGTCAGTCGCATGGTCGCTCCCCTGCCCAATGGGCTTGCTCGGGCCGGCGCGCCGGCGCCGACGGCATCGCTCCTGTCTAGCATGCCGGCCCGGCGCGCGCTGGCGCGCAATCCGCGCAGGGCCGCCTAGCCGCGCGCGTCGGGCGGAGAGCCCAGCGTGCTCTCGACGGAGGCGCGTGACGGCGGGCGCTTGCGGACGAGCTGCCGCCACATCAGGAAGCCGGAGAAGGCGATGCCGAACACGGCGGTCCAGGCGAAGAGCGCCCGCCGGTCGACCAGGTCCATCAGCGCCGAGGCGAGGATCGGCGACAGGGCAGCGCCGACGCCCCAGATGAACAGCATGCAGCTCGCCCAGGCGAGGCGCTGGCCGTCGGCGGCGACGTCGTTGGCATGGGCCGCGGCGATCGCGTAGAGCACCGCCGGCACGCCGCCCCAGGCGGCGACGGCGGCAAGCAGCAGCCAGGGCTGGTCCGTCGGGATGGCCAGCACGAGGAGCGAAAGCGCGCCGGCGACGGCCGACACCGCGGCCATCGCGGGGCGACGGCCGAAGCGGTCGGCGAGGAAGGCCGAGGCAAGCTGGCAGCACAAGCCGCCGAACTGGATGGCGGCGAGGCCGAGGGCGGCGTGCTCGAGCGGCAGTCCGGCGCTGACGGCGTAGATCGGGTAGAGCGCCGGCCCGACCGTGGTCAGCAGCGCGTGCGCCAGGGAACCGGCGGCAGCAGCGGGCGCCTGGCGCGGCAACTCCAGGAGGCCTGCCAGGAAGGGCGGCCGCGCGCCGACCGAGCGTGGCGGCTCGGGCCCGATCCAGAGGGCAGGCAGCGGCGACAGCAGGTAGATGAGGGCCGATACGGCGAAGAGCGCGCCGAGCCGCGGGTCGACCCAGGTCAGGACGACCTGCCCGGCGGTGAACATGATCCGGTTCATGACCATGTAGGCGCCGAACACCGCGCCGCGACGCTCCGGCCGGGCGCTGGCGGCAAGCCAAGCCTCGAGCAGCGCGAACAGCGTGCCGATCGCGAAGCCGCCCACGGCGCGCGCGACGGACCAGGAGATCGGGTCGTCGAGGACCCACATCGCGAGCGCGCAGAGCGCGTTGACGCCAGCGCAAGCGGCCATGGCGCGCCGCCGCCCGAGCCTTGCCACGATCGGCTGCGAGGCCAAACACCCCAGCAGGAATCCGATCGAGAAGGCGGTCGACACCGCGCCGGCGACCGATGCGGCGAACCCGTCTGCGGCCAGGCGCATCGGCACCAGCGCCGTGACCAGGCCGCCGCCGGCCTGGTGCACGGCCAGCACCAGCAGCAGCAAGACGATGACGCGGCCGGGTGAGACCGGGCTGGCCGAGGGGGCGCTCATCGGGAGGTGACCTTGCGCTGAGTTGCTGTCTTCTAAGCGATCGGCGCCGCGATAACCCGCTGCGGCGCACGCAACCCTGCCCGTCATGCCGCCCGCCCCGCGGTCCGTCTCGCGGTCCGTCCCCCTGTTGCGCGTTCAGAGGGAGGTTTCGTCACGCCGTCCGCGCCACGTCGGCGCCGGCGATCTCCAGGTGGCAGGCGATGCGGTGCGCGCCGAGGGTTCGGTCCGGCGGCGGCGTCCTGTCGCACAGGCCATCGACCCGCTTCGGGCAGCGGCCGGCGAAGGCGCAGCCGCGGATCGCTTCCGCGGCGCTCGGCATCGATCCGGCGAGGATGGTGGCGGGCGGCCCGGCATCCGGGTCGGGTCGCGGCGCTGCCGCGAGCAGCGCCTCGGTGTAGGGATGCCAGGGCGGGGCGAAGACCTGGTCTGCCGGGCCATACTCGACGACGCGGCCGAGATACATGACGGCGACCCAGTGCGCCATGTGGCGCACCAGCGCGAGGTCGTGCGAGATGACCACGAGCCCGATGCGCGAGCGCTCCAGCAGCTCGGACAGCAGGTTGAGGATCGCCGCCTGGACCGAGACGTCGAGAGCGGAGACCGGCTCGTCGGCGATGATGAGGTCCGGCTCGCCGGCGAGCGCGCGGGCGATGGCGACGCGCTGGCGCTGGCCACCGGAGAGCTGCTCGGGCATCCGGCGGCGCAAATCGGCCGGCAGCCGCACCTTCTCCATCAGCCGGGCCACCTCGTCCTTGGCCGCGCTCCGGCTCATGCCGCGCAGCACCTGCAGGGGCCGCATCAGCGCGAACTCGACGGAGTGGCTCGGATTGAGCGTCGAATCCGGGTTCTGGAAGACCATCTGGATGCGCCGGCGCAGGTCGCGCGGGCGCTTGTCGACGGGCAACTTGGCGAGGTCGGTGCCGCCCAGGCGCGCCTCGCCGGCGGTGGCCGGGAAGAGGCCGGAGACGACGCGGGCGAGCGTCGACTTGCCGCAGCCCGATTCGCCGACGATCGCGAGCGTCTGCCCGGCGCGCGCGGCCATGCTGGCGCCGGCGACGGCGCGCACCGCGCGCTTCGCGCCGAAGCCAAGCCGGCCGCCGACCTCGAAGCTCTTCTCCAGGTCGCGGATGTCCAGCAGGATCGTCGACTCGGCCGGGTCAGACGGCGCAGCGACGGCGCGCGCGGTCGCCGCTTCCCGGCGGACGACGTCGAGGCGGGCGCAGCGCGCGGCATGCTCGGCGTCGCCGCCGACCGGGAGCAGGGACAGCGGCGCGTCGCACAAGGGCGCTGCGGCATGCGGGCAGCGCGGCGCGAAGGCGCAGCCGGGCCGTGCCCGGTCGGCGGCCGCTATGGTGCCCTCGATCGGCGACAGCCGGCCGCCGCGCCCGCTCCCGTCGAGGCGCGGCAGCGCGCCGAGGAGCCCGCGCGTGTAGGGATGCGCCGGTGCCTTGAACACCGGACCGATCGGCCCGGTCTCGACCATGCGCCCGGCATAGAGCACGCCGATGCGGTCGCAGATGCGCGCCACGGTGCCGAGGTTGTGGCTGATGAACAGGATGGCGGCGCCGAACTTGCGCCGGAGGTCGCGCACCAGCTCGAGG
>JAEULF010000260.1 GCA_016793965.1 Alphaproteobacteria bacterium
CTCGCCCATCGCCTTCTGGGACCCATAGGAGGTCTGCGGATTGAGCGAGGTGGCATCCGTGATGACCGGCGGCATGTCCCCGCCGTAGACGGCAACGGAGCTGGCGAACACGACCTTCGGCGGCGCCGCGAGCGTCCGGCAACCCTCCAGGATCCAGCGCGTCCCCTCCAGGTTCACGCGCATGCCCAGGTCGAAATCCTCCTCCGCGCCGGCGCTGACGACCGCCGCGAGGTGGAAGATCGAATCAGCGGCTGGCCCTAGGACGCGCCCGACCGTGACCGGATTGCCGATGTCGCCCCCGATCGAGGTTATCGTGCACTTGGCGCCCTTGGGCGCAGCGGGCGGCATCACGTCGAACAGCACGAGCTCGCTCACCGAGCGGTCCTTGCCGTCGCGGTCCTTCAGGCGTGCCCCGCCGGCGAGCCTCTCGGCGATCTTCTTGCCGATGAACCCGCCGGCGCCGGTGATCACTACGCGCATGCTCCCGCCCCCTGCGCTGCCGCTGGCGTCAGCCCGGATAGGCGACGACTTTCTGCTTCTGCTCGCCCAGCCCCTCGACGCCCAGCTCCATGACGTCGCCGGGCTTCAGGAAGATCGGGCTCGGCTTCATGCCGAGGCCGACGCCCGGCGGCGTGCCGGTGAAGATCACGTCGCCCGGCAGCAGCGTCATGAACCGGCTGAGATAGGAGACGATCGTCGCGACGCCGAAGATCATGGTCTTGGTCGAGCCGTTCTGCATGAACTTGCCGTTGACCTTGCACCACAGCTTCAGGTTCTGCGGATCCTTGACCTCGTCCGCCGTGACGAGCCAGGGTCCCATCGGCGCGAAAGTGTCAGCGCTCTTCCCCTTGGTCCACTGGCCTTCCATCTCGATCTGGAATTGGCGCTCGGACACGTCGTTCGCCGTGAAGTAGCCGGCGACGTGCTTCAGCGCGTCCTTCTCGGCCACGTGGCGGGCCTGCGTGCCGATGCACACGCCGAGCTCGATCTCCCAGTCCGTCTTGACCGAGTCCTTGGGAATGACGACGTCGTCGTTCGGTCCGCTGATCGCCGAGCTGTGCTTGTTGAAGAGGATCGGCTGGCCCGGGATCTTCGCCCCGGTCTCCTTGGCGTGGTCCGAGTAGTTCAGGCCGATGCACAGGACGTTCGGGACGCGCCCGACGCAGGGGCCAATGCGCGGACTGCCGCTCACTGCCGGCAAGCTCCTGATGTCCAGGGCGCGCAGCTTGTCGAGCCCGGCCGGGGAGAGGACGTCGCCGGCGATGTCCTGGACCTTGCCGGAGAGATCGCGGATCTGGCCCTGAGCATCCAGGATGCCGGGCTTCTCCTGCCCCTTCGGGCCGTAACGCAGCAGCTTCATGGCGATGGGTCCCTTTCTGCGAATGGCTCAGGCGGTGGTGCCGCCGTCGACGATGAAGGCCTGTCCGGTCGTGTAGGAGGATTCGTCGCTCGCGAGGTAGACGGCGATCGACGCGATCTCCTCCGGCGTGCCGAGCCGGCCCATCGGCTGGCGCGCGATGAAGTCCTTGCGCGCTTGGACCGGGTCTGCAAAGGCGTTGATGCGCTGGTCGAGCGAGGGAGACTGCACAGTGCCAGGGCAAATGGCGTTGCAGCGAATGCCCTGGCGCATGAAGTCGACGGCGACAGACTTGGTCAGGCCGATCACGGCCGCCTTCGAGATGCCGTAGACGGCGCGGTTCGGGAAGCCTTTCACCGACGAGCAGCACGACGCCATGTTGACGATCGAGCCCTTGCCCTTCTGCAGCATGCCCGGCAGGAAGGCGCGTATCGTCCGGAACATCGCGCGCGCGTTGAGCGTCATCGCGAAGTCGAACTGCTCTTCGGTGGCGTCAAGGATCGTGCCGTTGTGCACGTAGCCAGCGCAATTGAACAGCACGTCGATCGGCCCGACCGATTGTGCGAGCGCCGCGATCGCCGCAGGATCCATTGCGTCGAGCCTCCGGGTCTCGACCCCCTTGGCGCGCGCCTTCAACCTGGCGAGCCCCCCTTCATCGACGTCCGTCGCGATGACGCGGGCACCCTCGGCCGCGAAGGCAAGGACGGTCGCCTCGCCGATGCCCGCCGCAGCCGCGGTCGCCAGGGCGACCTTGCCCGCCAGCCGTCCAGCCATGTCAGCCGCTCCAAGATTCAGTGATTGTTGCGCGGCAGGACGCTCGAGACCTTCTGGTAGCGCGTCGCCAGCTCCATGCAGCCCCCTGTCGAGAGCTGGCCGACGGTCTGACGGTGGATCTCCTGCCAGGGCGTCTGGTTCACCAGCTTCGGCGGCACGTAGGCCGCGCGCCGCTTGGCCAGCTCTGCGTCGCTGATCAGGATGTCGGCCGTTCGCTTGTTGAGGTCGATGCGGATGCGGTCGCCGGTCTTCAGCAGCGCCAGTCCCCCGCCGACGGCGGATTCCGGCGAGGCATTGAGGATCGACGGCGAGCCCGACGTGCCGCTTTGGCGGCCGTCGCCGATCGTCGGCAACTCGCGCACGCCTTTCTTCAGGAGTGCGTCCGGCGGCTGCATGTTCACCACCTCGGCCGATCCCGGATAGCCGACGGGCCCGACGCCGCGAACGACGAGGAAGCTCGTGTCGTCGATGCCGAGCGCCGGATCGTTGATCCTGTCGTGGTAATCCTCCGGTCCCTCGAAGACGATAGCCTTGCCCTCGAAGACGCCCTCGTGACCGGGGCGCTCCAGCCATTTCTTGCGGAACTCGGGGCTGATGACGCTGGTCTTCATGATCGCCGCGTCGAACAGGTTGCCCTTGAGCACGCAGAAGCCCGCGCTCTTCTTCATCGGCGCGCCATAAGGCTTGATCACCTTGCGGTCGGACGTCTCGCGCGCACCCTCGCCGATCGGCTTGCCCGTGACGCACAGCGCGTCAGCGTGCAGCTTCTTGGCCATCATGAGCTCCCAGTGCACCGCCGGCACGCCGCCCGCGCGGTGGAACTCCTCGCCGAGGTACTCGCCCGCCGGCTGCAGGTTGACGAGAAGCGGGATGTCGTGGCCGTGCGTCTGCCAGTCGTCGATCGTCAGATCGACTCCGGCGTGGCGCGCGATGGCGGTCACGTGCGGCGGGCAGTTCGTCGAGCCGCCGATCGCCGAGCAGACCATGATCGCGTTCTCGAATGCCTTGCGCGTCATGATCTTGGACGGTCGCAAGTCCTCGTGCACCATCGCGACGACGCGCCGGCCGGTCTCGTAGGCCATCTGGCCGCGCTCGGCGAGCGGCGCCGGGATCGCCGCGCAGCCGGGGAGCGACATTCCGAGCGCCTCGGCCATCGAGTTCATCGAAGTCGCCGTGCCCATGGTGTTGCAGTGGCCTTCGCTCGGCGCCGCCGAGCAGACCATGGCGATGAACTCCTTGAAGTCGATCTTGCCCTCGGCAAGCTGCTTGCGCGCCTCCCAGACGACCGTGCCGGAGCCGGCCCGCTCGCCGTTCCACCAGCCGTTCAGCATCGGACCGCCTGACAGCACGATCGCCGGGATATCGACGGTCGCCGCGGCCATGATGCAGGCGGGAGTCGTCTTATCGCAGCCTGTCGTCAGGACCACGCCGTCCATCGGATAGCCGAACAGGATCTCGACGAGGCCCAGATAGGCCAAGTTGCGGTCGAGCGCCGCCGTCGGCCGCTTTCCCGTTTCCTGGATCGGGTGCACCGGGAACTCGAACGGGATGCCGCCGGCATCGCGAATGCCCGCGCGAACCCTGTCAGCAAGCTTCAGGTGATGGCGGTTGCAGGGCGAAAGGTCGCTGCCGGTCTGAGCGATGCCGATGATCGGCTTGCCCGAGCGCAGCTCCGTCGCCGTCAGTCCGTAATTGAGGTAGCGCTCGATGTAGAGCGCCGTCATCCCCGGGTCATCGGGATTGTCGAACCAGGCCTGGCTGCGCAGGCGTTTGCCGCCGGCACCATTCGTCTTGGCCACCGTGTCCCTCCCTCTGGCGCGGCTCTCGGCGTCGGCCGCTTCGTTCGGCGGCGAGTATGCGCAGCACACGGAAGGGCAGCAAGGGGCGACGGGCGCGGCAGGCAGATGGGAGGAATGCGCCAGCGGCTCGCTCAGGCTGCCGACGCACGGCGCTCGACCGTGGAGAGCGCCTGGTGCAGCGACACCCCCGCCGTGAGAAAGAACGACCGAAGCCGAAACCCGCCGCGGCGCAAGACCTGGCGATGCTCGAACCAGACGATCGAGGCAGCCGCAGCAAATGCGACCGTGAGCCCGATCGCGCCGGCTCGGCGCAGCCAGCGCGCCCAGCCGCAAGTGAAAGATCCGAGCAGGTCGCACTGGAACAGGACGTGATCGGCCTCGTCCTGGCAAATGCGCGACGCGACGCGGCGCAGGAGCGGCGAACCAGTAGCGCGCGCCAAGGCATCGTAATAGAGGCAGGCGAGGATCTCGACGGCCAGAAGGATTGCCAGGGCCGGCAGCATGCCGAGGCCGTGGCGCAGCGCGCGGAAGATCGCGTCGGTCCACTGCCTTTCCGCCCTGGCTATGCCGTTCACCTGCATCGCGCGCCGGAGCACACGGGCATGCCGCTGCTCCTCCTGCACGAACATTCCCATGAGGTCGGCGAAAGGATGGCTAGGCGACCCGCCCTTGGCAGCCGCCCAATGGACGAGGTTGCTGCCGTCCCCCGTCTCGCCGCGTTGGAACGCCGCGATCGAGCGCGCGACGATGCGGCGCTCGCCGGGCGAGAGCCGGTCGACCTCGGACCAATCGAATTCCGCCCAGCTCTTCCCGTTCTGGCGGAAGTGCGCGCGCCATCGATCGATCAGGACATCGCCGGGAACGCCTGGCGCACGGCATCGGTCGCCGATTGCTTCGAGCATGCTGGACTCCATCGGGTGTTCGACGGAGCCCAGCGGTATCGCGAGGGCGTGCAGGCCAGATGGGTGCACGGCGCACCCCGCGTGCAGATGTCGTGCAATCCTTGCGCGGCTCGCCAGCGCTGGCGCTAGCGGCCGGTGATCTGCTGCTTGACGGCCTTCGTGATCTCCGCCGTCCCGGCGCGCCCGCCGAGTTCGAATGGCACGAGCCCGGTGGCGGCGTATGTCGCACGCACGGCGTCTTCTAGGACCCGCGCGGCCTCGCTGGTCTTCGCGTGACCATGCCGCTCGCCGAGCCAGTCGAGCATCATCGCCGCGGAAAGCAGCATGGCCGTCGGGTTTGCCTTGCCAGTCCCCATGATGTCCGGAGCGCTGCCATGGCATGGCTGGAACAGCGCGTGATCGTCGCCGATGTCTGCCGAGGGCGCGAACCCCATCCCGCCGATCAACGCGGCGCCGATGTCTGAGAGAATGTCCCCGAACTGGTTCTCGGTGACGATGACGTCGTAGTCCCAGGGCTTCTTCACCAGGCCGAGCGCGGCGGCATCGATATAGGTGGCCTCGCTGCGCAGCTCCGGCTTGCGCTTGCTCCTCTCCTCGAAGATCTGGCGCATGAACGCCATGGAGCCCAGCACGTTTGCCTTGTCCACGAGCGTCAGCTTGCCCGGCCTGCCGGCGCCCTTCCGCTTGAGCGCCGTCGCCTGCGCGAAATCTACGATGCGCTCGGTCGCCGGACGGCTGACGCGGATCGTGTCCTCGGCGACCTGGTTGCCCTCGCGCTTGCCGCGGCCATAGCTCCAGAAGATCCCTTCCGTCTGCTCGCGCACGATCGTGAAGTCGATGTCGGCTGCGCGCACGTCGGCCAGGGGCGACGGCAGGCCCGGGATGGATCGGACCGGACGGACCCCGGCATAGAGGTCGAGGCGCGCGCGCAGGTCGAGCTGCGGCTGGATCTCGGTGCCGTCGGGATAGCGGACGTCGGGCAGTCCCATGGCGCCGAAGAGGATCGCGTCCGCCGCCTCGGCATCTTCCCACGCCGTCTCCGACAGGGCCTGGCCCGTCTCCGTATAGGCGCGCGCGCCGCCGACCACCGGGAGCATGTCGAAGCCCATGCCGCCGACATGCTCGGCCAAGGTCTCGACGACCTCCAGTGCGGCCGCCATGACCTCGACGCCGATGCCGTCGCCCGCCAGGACGGCGATCCGAAAACGGGACTTCGACATGCGCGCGATCCTTTCCTCAGTCACCAGCGGCATCGGCCCTGATGCCAGGCCGCCGACGCGTCGCGCCCAACTCCCGGACGACAGGTGAAGCCTAGGCTGCGAAGCCTCTGCAAAATGCTACCACGGTGCCAGGTCTCTGTGCCGTCGACCGTTCTCACAGGTGGTGACATCACGGACGGGAATGCGCGCCGCCCGGTTGCCCGCGCGCCTATTTTATAGGCGATCAGTTCAATCTCGCGCCACAATCGGTCATCACGCCCGCAAATTCATCAGATCTGCGACGAATCCTGTTGGCACGGGAGTTGCCGTCTAACCCAAACGCAACGAACAAGGGGACGGCTCCATGATCAATCGTCGGTCAGCCATGCTTGCAGCAGGCGCGCTCTTTGCCCTCACGCTTGCCCGTCCGGTTCAAGCCCAGACGCAGCCCGTCGTGATCAAGATGGGCGCCCTGAAGCTGATCCACTCGATCGCGCCGCATTTCTACGACCGCTTCACGCCGGCCGGCTACAAGGTCGAGGTGATCCCGTTCGAGAGCCCGACGGAGGGCAAGAACGCGGTCGTCACCAAGTCCGTCGACTTCGGCATGTTCGGCATCGCAGCGGCGACTCTCGGCGCCGCCGCTGGCGAGCCGCTGGTCATCGTCGCCAGCGCCTGCAACCGCGGCATGGGCGTCATCGCGCAGAAGGCATCGCCGATCGCGACGATCAAGGACCTGAAGGGCAAGAAGGTCGCGATCTGGCCAGGCTCGACGCAGGAGGTGTTCATCCTCGAGCGCCTGCGCATGGAGGGGATGTCGATCAAGGACATCACGCCGATCCGCGTCTCGTTCAGCGAGATGCACCTGGCGCTCGCGCGCGGCGACATCGACGCCTATGTCGGCGCCGAGCCAGCACCCGGCGTCAGCATCTCCAGCGGCGTCGGCAAGCTCGTCGAGTACCCGTACTCGACGGCGATGGGCTCGCTCAACATGGTGTTCGGCGCCCACCCGGAGACGCTCGCCTCCAAGCCCGACCTCGCCCGCGTCATCCTGAAGATCCACAAGGACGCGTCGGAGTGGGCGATGAAGAACCGCGACGCCATGTCCGACATGGCCGTCCAGAAGCTCGGCCAGAAGAAAGAGGCGATCGTCGTCTCCGTGCCGAACGTCGAGCTGACCTGGCGCATGGACGCGACCATGCTCCAGCAAGCCAAGACCTACGCGCAGTACATGCTGGAGCTGAAGCAGATCAAGCGGCTGCCCGACTTCGACTCGTTCTTCAACACGAAGTTCAGCGACGAGCTCGCCGCAGCGAAGTCCTGAGGCGGGCCGGCAGGCCGGCCCGCAAGGGCCGGCCGGCTCCCTTGAACCGCCCGGCGCAGCACCTTCGAGGTAGGAACGCATGAGCGAGAGCGTGGCGGCGCCGCTGGCGCCCAGCCGTGACCTGACGTCGTCCAACCTGCTGCGAAGAGCGCGCGCCGCGCTCGTGGCAATCGCATTCCCAGCAGCCGTGCTGCTGGCCTGGCATGTCTCGACGCACGGCCAGAAGCAGGGACTCATACCGCCGCCGTCCGACGTCGCCGTCATGCTATGGGACCTCGCATTCGGCGGCATCAACGACGACGCCTTCAGCGCCACTCTCGGCGTCCACGTCTTCGCGTCGCTGAGCCGGGTGTTCGGCGGCTTCGCGCTGGCGGCGCTGGTCGCAATCCCGCTCGGCCTCGTGATCGGCAGGGTCGCCGCGGTGCGCCAGCTGCTCGACCCGACCATCCAGCTGCTGCGGCCGGTGCCGGTGACGGCGTGGCTTCCGCTCGCCATGATCATCTTCGGGTTGGGGCCGCGCTCTGCCTTCTTCCTTGTATTCCTCGGCGCCTTCTACCCGATCCTCCTGAACACGGTGTTCGGCGTCCGCTCGGTCGACCCGAAGCTGTTCGAGGCTGCGAGCATGCTTGGCTGCGACGGCGGCGCGCAGTTCCGCAAGGTCGTCCTGCCGGCGGCGCTGCCCAGCGTATTCACCGGGCTCCGCCTCGGCCTCGGCTTCTCCTGGGTCGTCATCGTCGTCGGCGAGATGACCGGCGTGCAGACCGGCCTGGGCGCCATCATCATGGAGGCCAGGCAGCTGTCGCGAACGGAGGTCGTCATCTGCGGCATGCTCGTCATCGGCATCGCCGGCTTCCTGTCCGACCGCGCAGTGCTCTGGATCAACCGACGCCTCTTGGCATGGAGCCCTGGCCATGGCTGAGCCGACGATGCCGATCCTGGAGATCCGCTCGGTCTTCAAGGATTTCATGCTGCAAGGCGACCGCATCGAAGCGCTGAGCAATGCGAGCCTGAAGGTGCCGCGCGGCCAGTTCGTATGCCTGATCGGGGCGTCGGGCTGCGGCAAGTCCACGCTGCTGCGCATCCTCGCCGGCTTCGAGACGGCGACGCGCGGCGACGTTCTGATGTGGGGCAAGCCGATCGCCGGGCCTGGGCCCGACCGCGGCATGGTGTTCCAGGACTACGCCCTCTTTCCCTGGCTCACGGTGCGCCAGAACATCGGCTTCGGGCCGGCGTCGCGCGGGCTCGGCAAGGCGGAGGTGAAGGACACCGTCGCGAAGTTCCTCGACTTGGTCGGGCTGTCGCGCTTCGCCGACGCTTATCCCCATCAGCTCTCCGGCGGCATGAAGCAGCGCGTCGCTATCGCGCGCGTCCTCGCCAATGACGCGCAAATGGTGCTCATGGACGAGCCGTTCGGCGCGCTGGACGCGATGACGCGCGAGCGGCTGCAGGACGAGCTTCTCGACATATGGCAGCGCACGAAGCTCACCGTGATCTTCGTGACGCACTCGATCGAGGAGGCGATCTTCCTTGCCGATCGCATCGTCGTCATGACGCCGGGCCCAGGGCGGATCGACAGCGACGTCGCGGTCTCGTTGCAGCGGCCACGCGACGTCTCGGCGCCGGACTTCAACGAGGTGCGTCGGCTCCTGTCGCGCAAGCTGCACAGCCATCACGGGCGGAAGGCAGCCTGATGCAAGGCCCCGCGGGGCTGGATCGCATGCCCGCCTACCGCAGCATGACCCGCGCCGCGCTCGACGCCGCCTACAACAACTCGGCGGCCGTCGCAGACAGCGCGCGACGGATCGAGACCTGGACGGAGCGGACGCGCCGGCTGCGCGCCGAGCGGTCGGAGCTGCTGGACCTCGCCTATGGTCCGGCGCCGCGCAGCAAGCTCGACCTGTACCGCAGCGGCCGCCCGGAAGCTCCTCTCCTTGCCTTCATCCACGGCGGCTACTGGCAGAGGAACTCCAAGGAAGTCTTCGGCTGCATGGCCGAAGGCCTGCTGCAGCGCGGCGTCGACGCGGCCGTCATCGGCTACACGCTCGCCCCCGACGCCAGCCTGCGAGCGATCGAGGCCGAGATCGCTGCGGCAATCGTATGGCTGCGCAGCGCGGGTCCGCGCATCGGCGTCGCGCGCGGGGCGCTCGTCGTCGCCGGGTGGTCGGCCGGCGGGCACCTGACGGCGCGCGCCATGGGCCATACGGGCGTCACCGCCGGCCTCGCGATCAGCGGCATCTTCGATCTCGAGCCGATCCGCGCGAGCTACATCAACGATAAGCTGCGCCTCGATGCCCGCGACGCCGCAGCGCTCAGCCCGATCGGCAATCCGCCGCCGCGGTCAGGGCCGCTGACGATCGCCGTCGGCACGGCCGAGCTGCCGGAGCTGCAGCGGCAGTCGCGCGACTTCCATGCTGCCTGGGCGGCGCGCGGGCTGCCGGTCTCGCTTCTGGCGGCGGAGGGCAAGGACCACTTCTCGATCCTCGACGAGCTCGCTAGCCCGACCGGCCTCCTGGCCGAGGAGGTGCTGCGCCTGGCTCGCGCTGGAGGCGCCGACCGATGACCTCCCCTGCTGTCCCAGCCGCCCTGACCTTGCCGGCATTGCGAGACTTCTACGCTGCTGGCGGATCGCCGCTCGACGTGGCAACAGCGATCGCGTCGCGCATGGCCAGACGGGGACAGGAGAAGGCTTGGATCTTCCGGCTCCCGGACGACGCGCTCGCCGCCGCCGCACGCCACCTCGCAGACGAGGGCGGCCACGACAGGCCGCTCTACGGCATTCCGGTCGCGGTCAAGGACAACATTGACGTCGCTGGAATGCCGACGACGGCAGCCTGCCCAGACTTCGCTTACGCGCCGCCCGCCGACGCGCCCGCCGTCGGCAGGCTGCGCGCGGCAGGCGCCATCATCGTCGGCAAGACCAATCTTGACCAGTTCGCCACCGGATTGGTCGGCGTAAGATCCCCATACGGGTTTCCGACGAACCCCTTCGATCCCGCATACATCCCCGGAGGGTCGAGCTCGGGATCCGCCGTCGCGGTCGCCGAAGGATTCGTCAGCCTCGCGCTCGGCACAGATACCGCCGGCTCGGGCCGGGTGCCAGCGGCCTTCAACAACATCGTGGGCCTGAAGCCGACGCGCGGCGCGATCTCGACCCGCGGCGTCGTCCCGGCGTGCCGAAGCCTGGATTGCGTCTCGATCTTCGCCCTGACCGTCGCCGACGCGGCCGAAGCGCTTGACTGCCTGGCAGCGCTCGATGCCGACGATGCCTTTTCCCGCAAGGCTCCGGACGCCTGGTCGGCGACGCCGGTCGAGCCGCGCTCTGCGATCGCGATCGGCGTTCCGCGCGACAGCCAGCTGGACTTCCTCGGTGACCGGGACGCCGCCGCGCTCTTCGAGTCAGCCGTCCGGCGGGCGCGAGCCCTTGGCGCGCGGATCGTGTCGGTCGATTGCGCGCCGCTCGAAGAGACCGCGTCGCTCCTCTACCAAGGCCCTTGGGTCGCCGAGCGCACCGCCGCCGTCGCCGCATTCCTGGAGCAGCACCCGGAAGCCTTCCATCCGGTCACGCGCGGCATCATCGCCGGCGGCCGGGCTGTCACGGGCGTAGACACGTTCAAGGCGCTCTATCGACTTGAGGCGTTGCGCCGTGCCGTCGCGACGATCTGGACGCAAGTCGACGCGCTGCTCCTGCCGACTTGCCCGACCATCTACAGGACGGACGAGGTGCTGGCCGACCCACTGCGGACCAATGCAAGCCTCGGGCGCTACACGAACAGCGTGAACTTGCTGGACCTTGCCGCGATCGCCGTGCCGTCCGGTTTCCGGCCCGACGGGCTGCCTCTTGGCATCACGCTCGTCGGGCCGGCATGGAGCGACCCGATCCTTGCCGGACTTGGCGCGCGCATGCATGCCCATGCGGGCACCCCGCTCGGCGCGACCTGTCACCCCCTGCCGCCGCTTCCGGCGATGCGCAGCGCCAGCGGCATTCCGCTCGCGGTCGTCGGCGCCCATCTCTCGGGACAACCCCTGAACGGGCAGCTCACCTCGATCGGCGCGCGGCTCATCGGGTCAGGCTCGACCGCATCCTGTTATCGGCTCGTCGCCCTGGCCGGCACGCCGGCGCGGCCGGGGCTCATCCGCGTGGCAGACGGTACCGGGGCTGGTATCGAGATCGAGGTGTGGGACCTGCCGGCGGACAAGCTCGGGGGTTTCATGGCGTCGATCGCGCCGCCGCTTGGGATCGGTTCCCTACAGCTGGCCGATGGACGCTGGGTCAAAGGCTTCATCTGCGAAGGGATCGCCGCGACGCAGGCTCAGGACATCACGCGCTACGGCGGTTGGCGCGCTTACCGGCAAGCCCAGGAATGACGCGGCTATCGAGTCCGGGATTCGTTGCGTACGGTCTTTGTTTCTTATATGTTCTCATCATCCAGTCGCGAGGAGGAGAACATGCCTACCGGACAAACCACATTCTGCGGCGGCGTCGTTTTCACTGTGCTGCCCGCCGAGGATAGCGGGTTCTATGCGGTTCCAGGCGTTTTCATGCTGTGCCGCCGCGAGGCTGGCGGTGCTGCCGTGCCGTTGGTTATCGGCGCCGCAGAGAACATCGCCGCAAGGCTCGATCCCGCCGGACCGCTCTGGCAGGCGTCGCGGGCGCAGGGAGCGGACGAGGTGCATATCCACCTCTTGGCCGAGTCGCAGGCCGAGCGGTATCGCATCGCCGCCTACCTGGCACGACTGCTCGCTGACGACGCGCGCACGGCCGAGTCGCAGCCTGGATCTGACGCTCAGCTTTTGCCGATGGCTGCCGCAGCCTGATCTTTGGCCGACGCCGCTGCGGCAATCACCCCGCAGCGGCGCGGAATCGCCCGATCCTGAAGGGTTCGATCGGCAAGCGCGAGCGCCCAGACGTCACGAGGTCGGCGATCACCGCGCCGACGATCGGCGCGAGCTGGAAGCCGTGCGCCGAGAAGCCAAAAGCGTGGAAGGCCCCATCCTGGCGCCCGCTCGGACCGATGACCGGGATGTCGTCTGGCATCCGCCCCTCGATCCCCGCCCAGGCCCGGACCACGCGCGCCGTGCGCATGATTGGGAACAAGGCGCATGCCGACTCGGCATTGACCGAAAGCTCGCGCCAGTCGAGCACGGTGCGCTGGCTCGCCCTGTCGGCCCTGCCCCGATGCCCGCCGCCGACCAGCACCGTGCCGTTGCGGAATTGCTTGAAGGACAAGGTCCGTCCGCCGCCGATGACGACCGGCTCGACGAAGCGCGGCATCGGCGCGGTCACCATCAACATCGGGGCGATCGCTTGCAACGGCACGGGATCGCCCATCTGCGCCGCGAACCGATCCGCCCAGGCGCCAGCGGCGTTGATCACGGCAGGCGCAGCGATGCGACCGTCGTCGGTATCGACTTCCCAGCCACCGGGGACACGCTCGATGCCCAGAGCGCGCACGCCCTCGCGCACGCGCGCTCCGAGCGACTCGGCCTTGCGCTTGAACGCAAGGGTCGCACGAAAGGGATTGGCCGCGCCGTCGCGGCGGGCCACAAGTCCGCCGACGCAATGGTCCGCGACCGCCGGAACAAGCCGTCGAAGATCGGCCGAGTCGATCGGCTCCTCGTGAAGGAACCCTGCGTGTGACAGGTCTTCGGCGCGACTGCGCATGCGCGTGAGCTCGGCGTCGGTCTCCGCCACCATCACCTGCCCGACGGACTCGAAACCGCAATCGTCATCGACCAGGTCGCCGATCCGGTGCCATGCCTCCAGCGCCGCGACGGCCAGCGGCACCTCAGCCATGTGCCGGCCGAGGGTACGGACGCCGCCAGCATTGACGCCGGAGGCATGACGTCCGGCATGTGCCATCTCGAGCACCACTGCCTTTGCCCCGAGCCGCGCCAAGTGCAGCGCCGCCGAGCATCCCTGTATCCCGCCGCCGATGATGACGGCATCGGCGACCGTCACCCGCGCGCGACGGCCTTTATGGCCGCCTCCGACTTCGGCAGGAGCGCGATCTCGCCCAGCGTGATCGGCTTGATCGGCGGGCGGATCCGGTAATGCCCGACCATGCCGGGCGCAACACCTCGGGCGGCAGCGATCGTCTCGGTCACCGTGAGCCCGCACAGGCGACCCTGGCACGGCCCCATGCCGCAGCGCAGGAAGCTCTTCATCTGGTTGGGACCGGGAACACCCAGCGCCACGCAGTCGCGGATCTGCCGGGCGACCACCTCCTCGCACCGACAGGCGACCGCGTTGTCCGCAGGCACGCGGAACGATGGCGCCGGGGCATAGAGCAGGTCCAGGAAGCGGCGGCCACGCATTGCGCGCCTGAGCGCCGCACGAGGACCAGCGGCACGCAAGTCCCGCTGGGCCTCGCTCAGGACGCCCAGATGCCTGGCCGCGTCGAGCGCCGCAATCCTGCCGCGCTCCGCCGCGGCCGCCGCCCCGCCGATGCCCGCCCCGTCGCCGGCGATGGCCACTCCGCCCACGGTGGCGTTGCTCCACGCGTCCAAGCGCGGCGACCAACAGAGCTGCTCACCGTCCCAGTCATGCGCGCAGCCGATGGCCATCGACAGGTTGACGTTCGGCACCACGCCCTGGTGCAGCAGCAGCAAGTCGGCCGACACCTCGCGCTCCTGGCCGCGGACGTTGTAGCGTACCGACCTGAGCTGCCCCTCTCCAGCAGCAACGATGCTGTCGACGCCGCGGACGATCTCCACCGAGCGCTGCGCCGACAGCAGCAACTCCGCTCCTTTCGCAAGATAGGATCCCGCGAGCAAGAACTCCGGCAGATGGCGCAGGGCTCGCTTGAAGTTCGCAGCCGGCGTCGTGTCGAGGATCAGCGCAACTTCAGCTCCCGCTCGGCGATACTGCGCAGCCAGCAGGTAGAGCAAGGGCCCGCAGCCCGCGAGCACGACGCGTCCCGACGGCACGGCACCCGAGGACTTCAGGAGGATCTGCCCGGCCCCGACCGTCATCACGCCCGGCAGAGTCCAGCCTGGCACGGGCATCGGCCGCTCCAGTGCTCCTGACGCGATGATCACGCGCCTAGCGCGCAGGAAGCGCGAGCCGCCGCCAACTGACACCGCGACCTCCAGGTCCGGCGTCACGTCCCAGGCCAGTGCGCTGGCCAAGTGGACGGCGCCGCTGCGCTGGAACGCGGCGACCAACGCCTCCCCGCGCCAATAGTCCGCGCCGAGGATCGCCCGATCCGCGACAGGCGTGTCGGCGATCGCCCGGTAGATCTGCCCCCCCGGCGATGCCTGCTCGTCGATCAGGTACGTCGTGAGCCCGGCCTCGGCGCAGGTTGCTGCCGCGGCGAGGCCAGCCGGTCCGCCGCCGATCACCGCGACGTCGATCATGCTGTCTCTCATGGATCGACCTTCCGAGCGCCCTGCATGCGCTCGACCTGCATGCCGTCCCGCACTGTCACCATGCAGGCCTGCCGGTTGGGCTCCCCGTCGATGCTCACCAAGCAGTCGAAGCACACGCCCATCATGCAGAACGGCCCGCGCGGAGCGCCTGAGACCGGTGTCGTCCGGACGACCAGCACCCCCGACAGAAGCAGCGCCGCCGCCACGCTTTCGCCGGCGCGCGCTTCGATGGCGCGACCGTCCACGGTCAGGCGCACTACAGCGCGCTCCTTGAGATCAGGCAGCCGCGCGAACATCGAACCTCCTGGCGCTGAACGCCGCGAATGCCGCGTCCGGCAGGCAACCGGCCGCGACATGCGGCGCCAGGTTCAGTGCGTGGCCGGCCGCCAGCGTCACGCCGCTATGGCAGGTGACGAGGAAAGCGCCGGGATGCTCCGCCGATTGCTGGTAGATCGGGAATCCGTCCGGCGTCATGACGCGCAAGGCTCCCCATGTCCGAACGACGCGGACGCCTCTGAGCGCGGGGAACGTCTTCACGGCGCGATCGGCCATCATGGCGACGACGGCGTGCCCGACGCGGTCGTCGAAACCTGCCTCTTCCAGGGAATCGCCGATCATCACCGACCCTTCGTCGGTCTGGCGCACGGTCACGAGCGGATGCTTCAGGAACGGCGCCACCCGCTCGGTCACCAGGATCTGACCGCGCTGCGGCCGGACCGGTGCCGTCATTCCGACCATGGGAGCCAGTCGGGCATTGCCGAGCCCTGCAGCCAGGATCAGCTTGCCGGAAAGGATCGTTCCCGCGGGGGTCGTCAAGGCGAACGCGTCGCCAGAGCGCTCGATCCGTTGCACCGGCGTGTTGCTGCGATAGGCCGCGCCGCGCCGCGCCAGAGCCGCATGCAACGCGCGCAGCAGCTTCAGCGGATTGGCATGGCCGTCCAGGGGACAGTAGCTGACGCCCACGACCTCCGGCCCCAGCCCGGGCAGGAGGTCGAGAGCGTCCTTCCTGTCGAGGAACCGAACCTCGTAGGGCACCATGTCAGGCTGGTTGTGCAGCCGCTTGTTCTGCTCGCGGCGGCGCTCCATCTCGCCATCTGTCAAGCAGACATGGAACCCGCCGGGACGAGCGAAAGCCGTGTCGATTCCCGTCTCGTCCCTCAGCGCGTCCCGCAGCCCGGCCCAGGCGTCTGACGATGCCTTCGTCCATGCAGCGTACTCCGGCATGCCAAGGCCCTTCGACTGCACCCAGACGAGGCCGAAATTGCCGCGCGATGCCCGAAACGCGACGTCGCCCTCGTCAAGCACGGCAATGCGCGCACCCTGGCGCGCAAGGCCATAGGCCACCGCCGTCCCAACAAGCCCACCGCCGACGATCGCGACATCGAAAGCGCCCATTCCGCCTTTCCTTCCCAGTGCAGCCGAGACTGACCCGTCAATTAGCCGGGGGCACATGACCGCTTACGACGCGCTGCGCCGCGATCATCGTAACGATATCGTACACGGGAACGCCACAGGCGCGCCGCAAGGCCTCGCGATAGGGCGGCATGTTCGTGCACTCCAAGACAATCGCGCCGATCCCGGCATGAGCCTGCATCAGGGATCGGCCGGCGTCGACGACGTCGCGCTCGGCGGCAGCAAGGTCCATCGACGGTTCATTGGCGAGGATCCGCCGCACGAGCTCAGAGCCGTGCTCGGTGCCCGCGATCGGCGTGTCCGCCCGCGCCCCCGCGGCACGCAGGTGCTCGGGGCCGAGGCGGCCACCGTGGAACGTCAGGACGGCGGGACGCTTGCCCTTGCTCCGCAACGAACGCTCGAGCGCCGGCAGCATGACCAGGCTCGACGTCAGGACAGGGGTCGCGCATCCCGCTGCCATGGCTTCCTGGAACAGCACGAGGAAGCCGCAGGAGGTCGCGATGACGTCGGCGCCGCGGCGTACGAGGACGTCGCGCGCACCGAGGAAAGGCTGCAAGAGAGCTCGATCTGTACCGGTTTCGCCGACGACACGCTCGGGAACGGCGCCGGGAACCCGCTCGTAGATGACGTCGCCGCCGAAGGTCGCCGGGTTGCCGATGTCCCCCGGCGGGCGCGGGAAGCGCGTGTCGAGCATGATGACGCCGACAGGCATGGGCGGGCTCAGCCTGCGCGCGGGATCAAGGCCCGACCCCGGAAGGATCAAGGCCGAGCCCCCGCCGATGCGCTTCGATCTCCCGCATGATCGCGGCGCGGTCCAGCGTTCCTGTCGGGTCGGCCCGGCGCGGCAGATGCCGCCGGAACACGTCGTAATACGCTCCGTGCACCCGCTGGAGCCGACGCAGCTCCGCGATAGGCTCGGCGTGGTCGTCGACGCGGATGTCGATGTCCGGGTAGTCCTCCGTGGAGACGATCTTCAGCGCTGCCGATTGCTTCCCGCGCTTGTCGCCGCCCGCGGCCTCGCCGGCCTCCAGGCCGCGCAGCAGGCGTTCCGCGAAGCCAAGTGCTCCCGAAGACCGGTAGACGTCGAGGCTTCGATCGACCACGGCCGGCCCCGCAAGCATGTTGCCGGCGACCGACACCTGATCCCCGGCGGCCTGCCCCGCCCATCCGACGCAGGATCCGCCGGTGTGCGCCGCCACCGATCCGCGCGCGTCGACCACGTGCAGCTGCCGTACGGCCGCGCCGGCATCGTCGCCGATCAGCGCATTGACCACATCGGCGGCGCTTGCGCCGTTCGAGAGAAGCTGCAAGCCGCGCGGCCCGAAGCTGGGATTGACGAAGGCCTGCGTCGACAGCGCGCCCTTCCCCGCCATGGCGTGCGGACAGAGCGCGCCGACCGCGAAGAACCGCGTCGCGATCGCCACGCCGAATGCGCCGGTCAAGGGGTCGCGCGCAACGATCGACCAAGTCACGGCCGGCTCCTCAGCTCCCGGAGATCATCACTGCTCCGAAGGTCGTCATCGGCCTACGGCGTAACCCTGCATGCCGCGCGGATTGGCAGCTGCCTTGATGACGCGCCCGCCGGGCGTCTCGGTTTGCGCACAGGCCACAAGCCTGCCCTCCGACCAATCGTCGCCGACCTCGACGTCGTGCCCGCGACGGCGCAGATCGGCGATCGTCGCCGCCGGGAAGCGCCTCTCCATCACGATCCGCCTTGGCTTCGCTTGGCGCGGCCAGAAGGAGTTCGGCCAGTGCTCGCAATGAAGCGCAGGTAGCTCGATCGACTCCTGCAGATCCAGGCCATGATCGACATGGCGCAAGAACATCAGCGCTTGCCATTGGTCCTGCTGGTCTCCGCCTGGGCTGCCCCAGGCCAGCGCGGCTTTGCCGTCGCGCAGCGCCATGGACGGCGAGAGGGTGGAGCGTGGCCGCTTGCCCGGCGCCAAGCTCGCAGGCAATCCTTCCTCCAGCCAGAACATCTGAGCACGGCTGTTCAACTGGAAACCGAGCTCCGGAATGACAGGCGAGCTCTCCAGCCAACCGCCGCTTGGCATCGCCGCGACCATGTTGCCCCATCGATCGACGACATCGACATGGCAGGTATCCCCGGCCACACGCCCATCCGGGAACACGCGCGTGGTCGGTTCGCCGGCGCCGACAGCGTGGGCGACCGGCTGCGCGCCGTCGAAATGCCGCGGCAATCTCGGTTTCAGACCGTCTGGCGACCCCGGCCGAAGTTGAGCCGACGCTGCCGTGCCGACAAGACTCCGGCGCTCCGCAGCGTAAGCATCGGACAAGAGGGTCGCAGCCGGAACGTCGACGAAGATGGGATCGCCGTACCACGCCTCGCGATCTGCATAGGCGAGCTTGGCGCACTCCACCCAGGCATGGACGAAGTCCGGTCCGACGGGGTCCATCGCAGCGACATTGAATCCCTTCAGCAGCTGAAGCTGCTGAAGGAGAACCGGACCCTGGTTCCAGAAGCCGCACTTCGCAACGGTCCAGTCGCGATAGGCGATCGTCGCCGGCTTCTCCACCGTGGCCCGCCATCCGGCGAGGTCGTCGCCGCGCAGCACGCCGCGATGGCTGCGTCCCGAACTGTCCATGACGTCCCGTGTGCTGCTGAACCGGTCGATCGCCGCTGCAATGAAACCGTCCTGCCAGCAGCGGCGCGCCGCCTCGATCTGCGCTTCGCGCCCGGATCCGGCCGCTTGCGCCTCGTTCAGCATGCGCTGCCAGCACTCCGCCAAGGCGACGTTGCGGAAGAGCTGCCGTGGCTTCGGCACGGCGCCGCCTGGAAGGTAGATCGCGGCTGATGTCGGCCAATGCGCGCGGAAATGGTCAGCGACCGTCGCGATCGTCTCGACCGCGCGGGCGACGATCGGGTGCCCGCCCATCGCATAGCCGATCGCCGGCTCGATCACCTCCTGAAGACGCAGCGTTCCGTAGTCGCGCAGCATCAGGAGCCAGCCATCCGTCGCCCCGGGAATGACGGTCGCCAGCAAGCCCGTGCCCGGCACGAGATCGAGGCCGAGACCGCGGTAATGGGCAATCGTCGCGCGAGACGGCGCCGGTCCCTGACCGCAGATGACCTCCAGGCTTCGCCGTCGGGCGTCCCAGACGAGGGCTGGCATGTCGCCCGCCGGGCCATTGAGGTGCGGCTCGACGACCTGCAACGCGAATCCTGCTGCGACGGCCGCGTCGAACGCGTTTCCCCCGCGCTCAAGGATGCTCATGCCGACCGCGGATGCAATCCAGTGGGTCGACGCCACGGCGCCGAAGGTGCCGTGAATCTCGGGGCGGCAAGTGAACATCGCTTCCTTCCCAATGGCGCCGCAGGGTCCGCCGGTTGAAGCACGCGCCCGGTCGCGCGTCGAGGGTCATTCACCTGCTGCCGGGATCGACGAGACTCCACGGCACGATCGGGCGCCTGGCGCTGACCTCTCGCTCGAACGGCACGACGCCGTAGACGGCTGCGAGCCGCTCGGACGTCAAGACGGACTCCGGTGTCCCCGCGGCGGCGACGCGCCCGCGATCGAGCAGCAAGAGACGGTCGGAGAAGCGCGCCGCAAGAGTGAGATCGTGCAACGTCACCAACACTGCTACGCCGCGGCCGGCGACGGAGCGCAGCAACTCCATCACGCGGAGCTGGTGGCGCGGGTCCAAGCTCGCAGTCGGCTCGTCTGCCAGCAGGACGGGAGCTTCAGTCGCCAACGCACGCGCAAGCATGACGCGCGCGCGCTCGCCGCCCGAAAGGGCCGTGATCGGCCGCTCGGCGAACCGAGCCGTATCGGTCAGGGACATCGCGTTCTCGATGGCTGCGACATCGACCGCGGTCAGCCGACCGAAGCCCGACCGATGCGGAAAGCGCCCGAGTGCCACAACCGCGCGAACGGCGAGCGGCCATTCGACCACGTGGCCTTGCGCGAGATAGGCGATCAGCCGAGCGCGCGTCGCAGCGTCGTGATCCTGCAAGCTCCTGCCACCGAGATTGACCATGCAGCCTGAATGGGCAAGCCCCGCAAGAACGCGCAAGAGCGACGTCTTCCCGGCACCGTTGGGACCGACGATGCCCAGGATCTCGCCAGAACGCGCCTCCATCGTCACGCTGTCCAGAACCGTGGCGTCGCCGAGCCGCAGAGTGATGTCCCGAGCCTCAAGAGCAATGACGGTCACGACTCCCCCCTGCTCGTGCGCAGCACCATCATCAAGAAGAATGGGGCGCCAAGCAGTCCGGTCACGACTCCAAGGTGCAGCTCCGGATTGACGCCGAGAAATCGAACGCCGGCATCGGCAACGACGAGCAGGACCGCCCCGCCGACGGCACTCGGCACCAGGAGCGCTCGCGGCGAGTGGCCAACGGCGCGGCGCAGAAGGTGCGGCACGACGAGCCCGACGAAACCGATGGCACCAGCGACGGCGACGGAGGCTCCGACCGCCAATGCGGTTCCTACCACCACTAGGGCCTGCGTACGCCGCACATCCACGCCAAGGCTGCGCGCAGTCTCATCGCCGAGCGCCAGGGCCTCGAGCGCCGGACCGCTCGCGAGCATGAGGGCCGCGCCGGCGCACGCAAAGGGCAGCATCAGGGCGAGATCGTCGAAGCTGCGATCCTTCAGCGAGCCCAGGAGCCAGAAGAGAAGCTCGGTCAGCGCGAACGGGTTGGCCGAGAGATTGATGACGAGCGACGTCAGCGCCGTCGCAAGGCTCGACAAGGCGACGCCGGCCAGGATCAACGTGAGCGCGGAGCCTCGCGCCGCGACCGCGAGGAGAACCAGGGTGCAGAGCGCGGTCGCCGCCATGGCCGAAGCCGGGAGGAGCCAGACGCTGGCGCTGGTGAGCCC
The DNA here is from genome assembly GCA_016793965.1 of Alphaproteobacteria bacterium. Classification (GTDB taxonomy): domain Bacteria; phylum Pseudomonadota; class Alphaproteobacteria; order JAEULF01; family JAEULF01; genus JAEULF01. Next base: position 20,981 of record JAEULF010000260.1, read on the forward strand.
GAAGTGCAGAGCGAAGGCGGCGCCAAGCCCGCCGCTGGCCGTCACTCCGATCACGCCCGGTTCCGCCAGCGCGTTGCGCAGCAAGCCCTGCAACGTTGCCCCGGACACACCCAGGGCGGCACCGACGGCAGCGGCAAGCAGTACGCGCGGCAGCCTGATCTCGCGCACGATCGCGACCGTGGCGGCATCGCCGTCGCCTGCAGCAGCGCGCACGACGTCCGCCAGCGGGATTTCGACATAGCCAAGCGACAGCGCGAGAACGCAGGCGCACAGAAGCGCGACTAGCAGCCTGGCGGTGACGCCGAACCGCGGTGCGCTCATCGGCGCTGACCGAAAAGGCGCGACCGCTCCGCAGCCAGGCGCTCCACGGCCAGGACCGTGAACCACGCGCCGCAGGTCCAAGTGCGCCCTGGCACGACGACCGTCGGCAGGCGCTGCTGCGCCGCGCGGAAGACGGGATGGCGGCCGAACAACGCGGCCTCGCCGCGCACGTCCATATCGAAGAAGCTGGTGACGACGGCGTCGACTCGGTTCGCCAGGAACGTCTCGAGGTCGATGTCGGTCCAGCCGTCGCGACCAAGCGCGGTGGCGAGGTTGCGCCAGCCGCCGGCCGCCATGGCGGCGTCCACGAAGGTACCCTTGCCTGCGCTTCCGCCGCCCGGGCGCCAGTAGACGGCCACCGGCTGCGGCTGCTGCGCCCCGGCCGACACGGCGGCGAGCCGGTCGCGCATCTCGGCAACCAGTGCGCGGCCCTGCTCCTCCCGGCCGATTGCCACGGCGATCGCAATCGTGTTGGCCGCAATCTCCTCGAAATCGGCAGCGTTCGGAAGCGGCATCACCTTGATGCCGAACCGTGCAGCCAGCGCCGCCGTCATGCCGCTGCCCCAGCTGTCCGCGAGCACGATGCGCGCGCCCAGGCGCAAGAGCTCCTCGGCAGCGCCGCCGATCAGCGGATACCGCGCGGCCGCCTCTGGATAGAGCGTCACCGAGCGATCGGCGGCAAAACGGGAGAGGGCCTTGATCTGGTCAGGCTCGGCGAGCCGAAGCAGGATCTGGTCGCCGCAGTAGCTCGACGATGCGACCGGCGGCAGCGCCGCGCTCGTCACGGGAGCGAACGCGAAAGCCATACCGAGCAGGGATGCGCGCCAGTTCGACCTAGGCATGACGAAAGGCGGTCCCGGCGCGATCGACGGGGTCGGCCGCCGTCAGATCGAGCCACCGCGCGCGCAGCGCATCCCAAATGGCGAGCCTGGACCAATCCGGCGCCGCAAGCACCTTGTCGCTCGGCCCGAGGAATGGGTTGGGCAGGAACACGGTCATCTGCTGCTCGCCCGCGCCGTTCCATAGGCGCATCCCCCAAGAGACCGGGTGCCCGTCCGGGCCGATGCGCCGGAACAGCTCGGCCCTTGCGGTGCGGCGGCGCACAGCAAGGGCCGGCGGCGTCGGACGCGCGCCGAGGCCCTTCGTCGGCCCGATGCAGAGATGGAAGTGCCAGGTTCCGAGATCCACAGTGAGATAGCCGTCCAGATAGCCGATCCGGCGCGGCGGCGCAGACGCCCGCATCTCCCATGCGGCGCCCTGGATGATCGGGCCAAAGGTGATGTCGGCCCAATGGTCGCGGAAGAGATGCTCGACCAGCGACCGCAACGACGCCTCGTCGGTCGGCAGCGGGAACAGATGCACCGGCGCGCCGTCGTCGTCGGTCGCGACCACGGGCAACGCGGTCGCTGGCAGTGCCGAGAGGTCTTGATCCATGCACGTCCTCGCCAGTCGGACGGCAATCTATCAGCCGCGGCGTGCATCGCGCAGCCGGAATGACACGGGGACCTCCAGCTGTGCTGCCACCGGCTCCTCGCCGCGACGCGCCGGAACGAAGCGCCAGAGCTTGACCGCATCGACGGCGGCTTCGTCGAGAATGGCGCGCCCGCTGCTCCGGACGATCTCGACGCCTGCGCATCGACCATCCGGTGCGACTCTCACGAGGAGCACGACATCGCCTTCCCAACCGCGTCGGCGCGCCGAGTCAGGGTAGGCAGGCGGCGGATTCGTGACGATGCCCCCAGGCGCAGACACCGCAGGCGTAGCTACAGCCGAAGCCGACGATCCATCGGCGGACGACAGAACTTGCGCTGGAGCTCTATCGACCTGAGCCGCTGACAGCCGGGCGTCCTGCTGCAGCGCCGGCTCAAGCGCAGAGGGCTTGCTGCGCTTCTGCTGCAACGGCTTCGTTTTGGGCGGCGTCGAATCCGGCGCTGCCAAACCTTCGCGCGGCGGCACATTCAACTCTGGGCGTGACGCCTCCGCGGTGGCTACGCGCATCGGCTGCACGACGGTCGTCGCTGACGAGCTCGACTCCGCTTCGCTGGTGCCGACGTCATGGACGAGCGCGACAGGAATCACCGTCACTTCTGCCAACCGGCCATCTTGCCAAAGCCCGATCAGCATGGTCGCGCCGAAGATGTGCGCCCCGACGGAGAGCGCCCAGGCGACCGCCGAGGAACCGCCGACGGACGGCCCGGCCACCGCCGGGCCGCCGAGAGACGGTCCGCCGGGCACGCCTGTGCCGCTCTCAGAAGCGCGCGCGGACACCGGCAAAGCCGCTGATGCCGGGCTGGCGGAAGCCATAGACCTCCTCGTAGTCGGCGTTGAACAGGTTCTCGATCCTGCCATGCAGCTCGATCGACTCGGTGAGCTGGTAGGACAGTCCGAGGTTGAACAGCTTGTAGTCTTTGAGCTTCTGCTGCTCGGAAGCGAACGCCGCAGTGAACCGCGTGTCGTCCTGCTGCGCCGCCAGGTAGACGCCAGCGGTCACCCGCGCCTTGCCGTCGAGGAAGCGGTATGCGGCATTGGCGCTGAAGACGTGGCGCGGGCGCCGCACGAGCTGGTCGCCAGTCGATTTGTTCTCGGTGTGCGCGTAAGTGTACCCGATCACGAGGTCGAGGTCGCGCACCGGGCTGGCCTTGACGCTCGTCTCGATGCCGCGCGACGACGACTTGCCGACGTTGCGGAATCCGGTGGCGAAATCGAAGACGATGAGGTTCTTCACCCGGCTCTGGAAGTACGTGACGTCAAGCCCCAGCTTGCCGTCGACCAGCTCCTGCTCGACGCCGGCGTCCCAGCCGACGCTCTCCTCGGGCTTGAGATTCCTATTGCCGAAGGTCGCGTCGAAGCTCTCGAACGGGGTCGGCGTCACGAAGCCTGTGCCGACGCTGCCCTTCAGCTTGGTGCCCCAGTCGCGCAGCAAGTAGGCGGCGGAACCCTGGTAGACGTTCTTGCTGCCGAAGCGGTCGTCGTTCTGGTGGCGAAGCCCGGCCGTCAGGTAGAGGGCCTCGAAAAGCCCGAGCTGATACTGTCCGAAATAGCCGCGGTTCCCCATCGAGTTCTCGGCCGTCTGGGTCTTGATGCGCTCGCGCACCACGTCAACGCCAACGGTCGCCGTGTTGTCGCGCGCCACGTCGAAGTCGAGCTGATAGGCATAGGCGGTGCGCCGCTGATTCGTGCGGCTCACTGTCTCATTCTTGAAGGTGCGGAACGTCTTCAGCCGCTCGTTGGCGTGGGAGACTTGAAGCTTCTGGCGCAGACGGCCGCCGAGCAGCGATAGCTCCGCGGCCACGTCGCCAGCGGCGTCGCGGCCGAACGACTTGTCGGTCTCGAAGTTGGTGACCGCTTCCGTCGCCACGACATGGCGCTCGCCAGGCGGGACAAAGCTCTGCCCGTCCGTCCTGGTCGATGATTCGCCGTAGCGCATGCCGCCTTTCAGCGTCAGATTCGGCAGGACGTCGTAAGCCGCCCGACCGGCGAGCGCAAAAGTGCCGTAGTTGTCGCTCTCGCCCACGTCGTCCGAGCGCTTCGGCGCGTAGTTGAAACCGCCCATGAAGTAGTGATCGGCGCTGGCCGAGTATCGCAAGTCGCCGACTGCGCCGCGCACCGCGCCGCCGATCTGGCGGGTCTGGTACGAGCCATACTCCGCGTCGAAGCTCGCCTCGATCGGCTTGCCAGCGGACTGCTTGGTGACGATGTTGACGACGCCGCCGATGCCGCCGGCGCCGTAGAGGACGCTGCCCGGCCCGCGCATCACCTCAATGCGCTCGATGTCGGCGACGCGCAGATTCTGGAACCGCGCCTCTCCGCTCTCCGGCTGCGCAGCATCGACGCCGTCAATGCGCACCACTGTATGGTTCGCCTCGGCACCGCGCAGCCTGATCTGCGTCGTGCTGTTGCGCCCGCCGGTCGTGCTGACGGCAACGCCGGGCACGCTCCGCAGGGCGTCATGCACGAAGGTGATGCCGCGCTCCTGCAGCTCTTCTGCGGTGATGACGGTGACGGCGCGCCCGACCCGGTCCGCTTCGACGGGAGTCCGCGTCGCGGTCACGACGGTTGGCGGCAGGCGCTTGGGCGACTCTTGCGCGAAGCAGATCGGCGAGGTGGTCGACAGCAGCACAAGCGTCAGGGCAAGTGTCGCGACGCCTCGCGACGTGGGAGCGAGGCAGGCTGCGAGCGCGACAGACCCTCGACGCTCTCTGGCGTTCGTGAGAAGCATTGTCCGGGACCCTCCGATGGTCCTCGTCGCCGGGGGATCCGGCGCTGAGGTCACAAGAGGGGTGCGTGGAGACTCGAATCCCGCCGGTGCACCCCGCCCAGCTGGCCGAAGGACCGGATTGGTAGGTCTCCTGGCTCGCGGGTCGTCGCGTCCGATCGGCCTTCCCGG
>JAEULF010000327.1 GCA_016793965.1 Alphaproteobacteria bacterium
GGGGTCGGGGTGGCACCCTCTTGAACGCGCCGAGCGCAACAGCGGTTCGCCTTAGAAGCCTCCGCGCCGCGCCGGCCCTCAGCGCACTGACACCTCGACGCGCCGGTTGCGCACGTCGGCGACGCCCGCGGCGGTCGGCACGGCGGGCTCGGCGGCGCCGCGGAAGAGGATGCGGATGGCACGGGCGTCGATCCCGGCGCGCACCAGGATGGCGCGGACGGCCTCGGCGCGCGCGCGCGACAGGGCGACGTTGGCCGCGTCGCCGCCGACCGCGTCGGCATGCCCGACGACGAAGATCTCGCGGTGCTCGCGCCGAGCCAGCTCGCTCGCGACGCGGCGCGCCACGACGTCGGATTCCGGCACGAAGTTCGTGGTGCCCGTCTCGAACAGGAAGGTGAACCGGCTCGGCGACTCGGGCGCTGTCCGCGCCGCCATGTCGAGGAAGCTGCCGATCGCGCCCTCGCGCACCGGGAAGGGCTCGGACGGCACGCGGTTGGCGCCGTAGACCAGCGTCGCCGTGCTGCCCTCCTCGAGGACGCGCACGCCCGCCGCGGTCGAGACGCGGATGCGCCCGACCGTGCCGTCGGGATCGGGCAGGAGCACGACGACCTCGCGCACGCTGCGCCCCGCCTCAGGATCGGAGGCGAGCGGCTTGATCGTGCCGGTGAGCAGCTCCTCGCCGCTCAGCATGCGGAAGCTGCCGTCGTCGCGCGCCGCCACGTAGGCGCAGGCCGGGTCGCCCTCGGTGCAGACGCGCCCGGCGACATGCGTGCCGCGCACGCCGATGGTCGAGACCGGCAAGGCGAGACGGACGCTGTCCGGCGCGATCCGCGCGACCTGGCCGGACAGGTACTTGAACGAGCCCTTGGCGACCCGCGCCGTGAAGGCCGCGGCGCTACGGGCGGGGTCGTAGATGAAGCGGTCGAGAACGATCTCCGCGCGCTCGCCCACCGTGAAAGAGGTGTCGTCCGCCATCAGCAGCCCGATTCCCTCGCCGGGACCGGTCCGCAGCACATCGCCGGACTGCAAGGCCATGCCGACGACCGCAACCATGCCGGCGCTGCCGCGCACGACGCTGGGGCGTCCCTCCACGCGCTTGACCGTGCCGATCGTCTCCTGCGCGCGGGCCCCATTCGCCCAAAGGCAGATCGAGACGGCAAACGTTGCCGCGACCAATGCAAAGGCGGCCCCAGGCCAAGCGAGACCCGACGTCCTCATCCGACCGCTCCGTTGCAAGGCAGATCCCGCGGCCGACGCTCCGCGCCGGCATGGATAGCAGGCTCAGACCTAGGGCGTCAGTGCCGCGTCGCACAGTGCGGCGCGTCAAATTGTCCTGACGCTGCGATCGGGTTCAAGCCAGGAGAGCCGACAGGCCGCCCGGGGACAAGCGCCTAGCGGACGGTCACGACGACGCGCCGGTTGCGGATCTCGCTGCCGCCAGCGCGGACCATCGGGTCGGCGGCGCCGCGCGCCTCGACCCGCACGGCAGAGGCATCGATCCCGCTCTCGACGAGCAGGTCGCGGACGGCCTCGGCGCGTGCCCGCGACAGGGCGAGGTTGGTCTGCGCCGAGCCGACCGAATCCGCATGCCCGACGACCACCGCTTCCTTGTGCACCCGGTTGGCAAGGTCGGCCTTGACCTGCTGCGCGGTCTCGGCCGATTGCTGCGCCATCGTCGTCGAGCCGGATTCGAACAGGAAGACGAACTCCCTGGGCGGCTGCACGTTGACCCGGGTCATGTTGCCGATGAAGCTGCTGACGACGCTCTCGGAAACCTTTGTCGTCTCCGGCCGGCCCCGGCTGCCGCCGCCCCCGATCACCGCGGCCTCGCCCCCGCTGCCGAGCGTCTGCTTGCCCTGGGCGGTGCTGACCTCGACGTCGCGGCCCTTGCCGCTGGCGTCAGGCACGACCATGACGATCTCGCTGGCGCGCTTCTGGCGGCTCGGATCGATCTGGCCGCGCAGCATCTCGTCGCCGCCGAGCGGCCGGATGCCGGAGCCGCCGGTCACCGCGCCGCATGCGGAGTCGTCGGCGCGGCAGACGCGGCCGGCGACTTCGCGATCGCCCGCGCCCACAGAGGCGGCCGGCATGTTCAGCCGCACGCTGCCAGGGAACAGCTTGCCCACCATCCCCGCGCGATACTGGAACGACCCTTCCGACAGCTTCGCCGACAGCACGGCCTTGCCCTTCGCGGGATCGAAGACGAATTGGTCGAGCACGACCTGGCTGCTCTCGCCGACGGCAATGACGGTGTCGTCGGACAGGAGCACGCCGACCCCCTCGCCTTCCTTGGTCCGCACCGTGTCGCCCACGTAGACAGGCCCGCCGATGACGGCCTGGATCTGCGGCTCTTGCGCGCTGCCCACCATGGCGCGCTGGATGGTCGGCCTGCCTTCGACGCGCTTGATCGTTCCGACCGGCTCGTTCGCCAGTGCCGATGCCGGACCGGCCAGCGCCCCGGCGAGAGCGCACAGCAGGACAAGCGCCGCGGCGCGGCGCGTCGCCGTCGGCAAGCCCTTGCGCGAGCTCTTGGCCGGTTGGTCCATCCACCCGAATCCCGTTAGCAGCCTTAATGGCTTCGCTGCTTTGCCGCATCATGCCAGCGGAATGGTTAGTTTATTGTTGGGATTGCCGGGCCGACGCAATGAACAGCCAGGACAGCATCCAGAATCTGGGCGCGATCAATACGCTCGCGCGACGCAGAAATCCACCAATCCGCCGAGCACGCGCTTGCCTTCACTGGCGGGAAACACGGCAAGAGCGCTGCGCGCCGTCTCGCCATAGCGGCGGGCGACCGCCATCGCCCCCTGCAGGGCATCATGCCGGACGAGCAGGTCGGTCGCACGGAGCAAGTCCTCGTCAGTGTAGGACTGCTCCTCGAGGCAACGGCGCCAGAAGCTGCGCTCCTCTTCGCTGCCCCGCGCGAAAGCGAAGATCACCGGCAGCGTGACCTTTCCGTCGCGGAAATCGTCGCCGATGGCCTTGCCGAGCTCAGCTTGGCGCGCGGCATAGTCGAGGACGTCGTCGACGAGCTGGAAAGCCATGCCGAGGTTGAGGCCATATGCTTCCAGCGCCGCCTCTTCCCCTTTCGGCCGGCCGGCGACGACGGCGCCGATCTGGCTGGCTGCCGCGAAGAGGCGCGCCGTCTTCGACTCGATGACCTGAAGATACGCCGCCTCGTCGGTCGCCATGTCATTGGCGGTGACGAGCTGCAGCACCTCGCCTTCCGCGATGGTCGCCGAGGCGTGGCTGAGGATGCGCAGCACGTCGAGCGAGCCGTCCGACACCATGAGCTCGAAGGCGCGGCTGAACAGGAAATCGCCGACCAGGACGCTGGCCTTGTTGCCCCAGACCGCGTTCGCAGTGGCCCGGCCGCGGCGCAAATCGCTCGCGTCGACGACGTCGTCATGGAGCAAGGTCGCGGTGTGGATGAACTCGACGCAGGCGGCGAGCAGGACATGACGCCGGCCGCGATGGCCGCACATCCGCGCCGCCGCGAGGGTCAGCAGCGGGCGCAGGCGCTTGCCGCCGGCAGCGACGATGTGGCCGGCGAGCTGCGGGATCAGCGCCACCGGGCTCTGCATCTTCTCCAGGATGACGGCGTTGACGCCCGCCAGGTCGTCGCCGACGAAGGCGCGCAGATCCTCGACCGCTTGCTCCGCCGACGCGGGCGCAGCGCTGCCGACGCCGCCGGCAGGGCCGGAACGCTGCACCGGCGCGTGTGCCGCCGGGGCGCGGTCGCTGGCGCGCTGGGCAACCGTCACGCTTGAAGCTCCCTTGCTCGACCTTCCCACGCTGGCCCCGCGGCCGCCGACTCCCGCCGCGACCGCCGCTCCAGCGTGGCGACCTGCCGGAGGCGCGAGACCCCTGGAGCGGTGCCGAGCTGCACCGCATCGCCCGTCGGCAGGCAGCATAGGGTCAGGTCCTGCCCGGTCAAGCCCGGCGCACTTGCACGCCAAGCGATCGCATGGGGTCGCATGCAGGCTCTACCGCGCGCAAAGATTGCTTCAGGTTGAATGATTCGCGGGCAACTCGCCGTCGGAAGCCCCCGGTTGTCCCCACCGAGGAAGGTCAGGATCACGTGCCGTCGGCGCGGTCAGGAGGCGTCAGGAACTCTCGCAGAACAGCCGATTCGGGCTGCAACGTCTCCCAGGTGCCGGCAACATCGAGGACGGCAAGCCCGGCCGTCGGGAACTTGGTCTGCAGCCGCTCAAGGTCCTTCGCGGCGCCAACGCCGGGGCGCGACAGCAGAGCGGCAAGATCCTCAAGGCCCGGATTGTGCCCGATCAGCAGGATCGACCGGCACTTCTGCGGCGCGGCGCGCAGCGCTTCCAGCAGAGCCAGCATCTCAGCCAAGTACAGGCCGCGCGAGAGGCGGACGTCGCGCTTCCAGCCGAGCTCCTGCAGCGCCAGGAGCAGAGTCGCCTGCGTCCGCGCCGCGGTCGAGCAGAGCACGAGGTCCGGATCGAGGCCCATGCGCCGCATCGACTTGCCCATATGCGCCGCAGCGGCGCGACCGCGCGCCGTGAGCGGCCGGTCGTAGTCGTCCAAGCCCGCGTCGTCGCGCGCCGCCTTGGCGTGACGCAGCAGCAAGAGCTCGCGGGTCATTCCCAGGCCCTCGCCGGCTGCCGGGAATTGGCCGGCGCTGCCGAGCTCCGGGCTATCGTCACCGAAATGGCACGAAATGGAAACTTGAGCAAAGCTATGGTCCCGCGAAGAGACTGGGGGGCTCGATACGGACGGCAAGCCTGGCCTAGCCGACGGAGCCTGCGCAACCGGAGGGTCCAGCGTGAGCGAGGCCGCGGCAGTTCAGCCCGAGACCGTCACCATGGCGTCGGCGGAGCGGTTCATCAACCGCGAGCTTTCGTGGCTCGCCTTCAACGGCCGCGTCCTCGAAGAGGCGACCAACCCTCGCCACCCGCTGCTCGAGCGCGTCCGCTTCCTGTCGATCTCGGCAAGCAACCTCGACGAGTTCTACAGCGTGCGCGTCGCCGGCCTCAAGGGCCAAGTCGCCGCCGGGGTCAACGATCCGGGCATGGACGGCCGCACGCCGGCGCAGCAGCTTGCGGCCATCAACGCCATGGCGGACAGGCTGATGGGGCAGCAGCAGGCGACGTGGATCGCCTTGCGCGACGAGCTCAAGGCGAACGGCATCACCGTGCTCGGCCCGAGCGACCTCGCGGAAGAGGACCGGCGCTGGATCGCCGCGCACTTCGTCGACGCGCTGTTCCCCGTGCTCACGCCGATCGCCATCGACCCGGCGCACCCGTTCCCGTTCATCCCGAACCTCGGAATGGCCATGGCGTTCCAGCTCGAGCACGTCGAGCGCAAGCAGCACCATCAGGCGCTGGTCTTCGTGCCGCAGCAGCTCGACCGCTTCATCCGCCTGCCGGGGCGCGACATCCGCTTCGTGCTGATCGACGACGTCATCAGCATGCAGCTCGACCGCCTGTTCCCCGGCTTCGTCGTGCGCGGGCGCGGCGCCTTCCGCCTGGTGCGCGACACGGAGATCGAGATCGAGGAGGAGTCCGAGGACCTCGTGCGCGTGTTCGAGTCGGCGCTCAAGCGCCGCCGGCTGGGCGACGTCATCCGCCTGAAGATCGACGCGGACACGCCCGATTCGCTGAAGACCTTCGTCCGCGACCAGCTGCAGGCGCATCCCGACGACGTGTTCCTCGTGCACGGACTGATCGGGCTGGTCGATACCAAGCAGCTGATCGTGGACGACCGGCCGGAGCTGAAGTTCCCGCCCTTCCCGATCCGCTTCCCCGAGCGCATCCGCGACTTCGGCGGCGATTGCTTCGCGGCGATCCGGGC
>JAEULF010000232.1 GCA_016793965.1 Alphaproteobacteria bacterium
GCATGGAATGGCGGTAAAGCCGACGCAGGCGGCCGAAGAGGCGCCGGAGCGGGAAGAGACGACTGACGGCCCGCTGATGGACGGCACCGCCGCTGCGATCAAGAAGCTCGTCGGCAAGGGCCGCGAGCGCGGCTACGTCACGTATGACGAGATCAATTCGGCATTGCCGCCGGACCAGGTGTCCTCCGAGCAGATCGAGGACACGCTGGCCATGCTCAACGAGGCCGGCGTCACGGTCGTCGATGGCGAGGAGTCCGAGGAGGCCCCGGAGGCGCCGCCTGCCGTCGCCGAGGAGGAGGCCGAGCCGGACGTCCGCGCAGCCGGCAACGTCGACGAGGACGACATCGGCCGGACCGACGACCCTGTGCGCATGTACCTGCGCGAGATGGGCTCGGTCGAGCTGCTGTCGCGCGAGGGCGAGATCGCGATCGCCAAGCGCATCGAGGCCGGCCGCGAGATGATGATCGGCGGCATCTGCGAGAGCCCGATGACGCTGCGGGCCATCATGCAGTGGCGCGACGCGCTCAAGAACGGCAAGGCGCTGCTGCGCGACATCATCGATCTCGACGCGACTTATGGCGGCATCCCGACCGAGGACGACGTCGAGGGGAGCCCGGCCCAGATCCCGCCTGATCCCGAAGAGACGGGCGCAGGCGGCAAGCTTAAGCTCGTCGAGGAGCGCGCCGCTGCGGCCGCGGGGAACGGTCAGGCGAAGCCGGCACCGGCTCGCCCGGCGGCGGGAGCCCCGCCGGCCGCGGCAGCAGCCGGCGACGACGAGCCGGAGGTGGCTGCGCCGGCAGAGGGCGCCGAGGAGGAAGAGTCGGACGAGGAGAACGCAGTCTCGCTGGCGGCCATGGAGAAGGCCCTGATGCCGGCGGTCCTCGCGAATTTCGACAAGATCGCCGGCACCTACGAGAAGATGCACAAGCTGCAGGAGCAGCGCTTGTCCCTGATCGGCAAGGGCCAGGAGCAGGACAAGCGGCTCGAGAAGCGATACGAGAAGCTGCGCAGCGAGCTGATCGAGCTTACGAAGCAAGTTCGCCTGAACAACGCGCGGATCGAGCAGCTCGTCGACCAGCTCTACGGGCTCAACCGCAAGCTCATGACGCACGAGGGCAAGCTGCTGCGCCTCGCCGAGAGCTGCAAGGTCAAGCGCGAGGCGTTCCTCGAGACCTATCGCGGCTCGGAGCTCGATCCGACCTGGCCGGCGCGGCTCGCGGACACCGGGCGCGACTGGAAGACCTTCGTCACCCGCTACGGCAACGAGATCGTGGAGATCCGCGCCGGCATCGCCGAGACGGCGTCGACGGCCGGCCTGCCGATCGTCGAGTACAGGCGCATCGTCTCGACGGTGCAGAAGGGCGAGAAGGAGGCGAGCCGCGCCAAGAAGGAGATGGTCGAGGCCAACCTCCGCCTCGTCATCTCGATCGCCAAGAAGTACACGAACCGCGGCCTGCAGTTCCTGGACCTGATCCAGGAGGGCAACATCGGCCTGATGAAAGCGGTGGACAAGTTCGAGTACCGCCGCGGCTACAAGTTCTCGACCTACGCCACGTGGTGGATCCGGCAGGCGATCACGCGCTCGATCGCCGACCAGGCGCGCACCATCCGCATCCCCGTGCACATGATCGAGACGATCAACAAGCTGGTGCGCACCTCGCGCCAGATGCTGCACGAGATCGGCCGCGAGCCGACGCCGGAGGAGCTCGCCGAGAAGCTCCAGATGCCGCTGGAGAAGGTGCGCAAGGTCCTCAAGATCGCCAAGGAGCCGATCAGCCTGGAGACGCCGATCGGCGACGAGGAGGACAGCCATCTCGGCGACTTCATCGAGGACAAGAACGCCGTCCTGCCGATCGACGCCGCCATCCAGGCGAACCTGCGCGAGACGACGACCCGAGTCCTCGCCAGCCTGACGCCGCGCGAGGAGCGCGTTCTCCGCATGCGCTTCGGCATCGGCATGAACACCGACCACACGCTCGAGGAGGTCGGCCAGCAGTTCTCGGTGACGCGCGAGCGCATCCGCCAGATCGAGGCTAAGGCGCTGCGCAAGCTCAAGCACCCCTCGCGATCGCGCAAGCTGCGCAGCTTCCTCGACACCTGACATGGCGCGCGGGGCGGCAAAGAAGCGCACAGCCGCCGGCGATCGCAGCGCGCGCGCCGCCGCCATGGCGATCGGGCCTGTCGGCGCCGTCCTGGGATCGCTGTTCCTGCGTCCCTATGCCGATGCCCTGGCGCTGCCGGCGATCGCGCGCGGCTACCTGCCGCTGTCTCGTGCCTGGGCGGCCGGGCTTGAGGCCGAGGGCTCGGTCGATCGATTCATGGCCGCAACGCCCTGGGACGGCAAGACGACGGGCAGGATCGAGCGCGTGCTGGCCGGGCTGGACCAGCGCAAGGCGGCGCATGCCCAAGCGAACGAGGCCTGGCTAGCCTCCTTCTTCAACGGACCATGCGAGGAGGAGCACCTCGCCGCCGCCGAGTCGCGCCGGATCGCCGCAGCCGATCGCCTGATGGCGGCGCGCGGCGCCTTCCTGCCGCTGCACTTGCGCCGGCGGTTCCCCGGGGTCCGGTTCGCCATCGCCGACGCGCAGGAGGTTGAGCGGCGGCACGGCCTGCGCCTGGAATCGGACCAGGCGGCCTTCGCGCCGCCCGCGGTGGCGCCCGATATCGAGCGCAGCGCGTCGTTCCGCCAGGGCGTCCGCTCGATCTCGTGGCTGCGCTTTCCGTTGACGCTTGCCGGCGCGACAGACTGGGTCTGGGCCCGCGCCGTCGAGCCTTCGGACTCGATCGGCGCGCCAGGGCCGACCGTTGTTTTCGCCCATGGCATCGCGCTCGAATCCGAGATGTGGCGCGGCCAGGCCGATCCCTCCATCTTCCTGGCGCCGCGCGGGATGCGCTCGATCGCCGTCGAAGGCCCCTTCCACAGCCGCCGGCGCCTCGCCGGCACCTATGGCGGCGAGCCGGTCCTCTCGCAGGGGCCGCTCGGTCTGCTGGACTACTTCCATCGTCATGTGATCGAGATCGGGCTTCTCACGGCATGGGCGCGCAAGACCTACGGCGGTCCCGTCGCCGTCGCCGGCGTGAGCCTCGGCGCCCTGACGGCGCAGCTGGTCGCCACGGAGGCGCGCCACTGGCCCGCCCCCATGCGGCCCGACGTGCTGATGCTGGTGACGACAAGCGACGCCGTCGAGCGCGTGGCATTCGAGAGCAGCCTGTCGGCGTCGCTCGGCGTGCCGGAGGCCCTTGCTCAGGCCGGCTGGCACCGCGACTCGGTGGCCCGGTGGCTGCCCCTGATCGAGCCCAACGGCGAGCCGGTGCTGCCCGCCGACCGCATCCTCATGGTGCTCGGCAGCCATGACGACCTGACGCATTTCACCGGAGGCCTCAGCCTCGTCGATCGCTGGAAAGTGCCGCCCGAGAACCTCTTCGTGCGCCGGCGCGGCCATTTCACAGCCGGTCTCGGCATCGCCTTCGATCGCAAGCCTTTGGATCGGTTGGCCTCAGTCCTCACGGCAGCCGGCAAGCAATAGGGCGCGCTTGCGCCCGAGGCGGACGGCACCAAGAATGCGTCGGCGCGAGCGACCGTGGCATCCGGGCCTGTAGTTCAGCGGTTAGAACTCGCCGCTCATAACGGCGTTGTCGCAGGTTCGAATCCTGCCGGGCCCACCACCGCGATCCGAGTCGCGCCGGTCTAGATCGTCAGACCTAGCACGCAGAAATTGACGCCGCACCGGACGCCGTGGACCGTATCGTCGCGTGTTCTGGTGCAAGGAGCGTTGCTATGTCCGCATCGCGATTGCAGGCAACTGCCGCGGCATTTCGACTGTGGCTTCGCGGCGATGTTGCACTTGCCGCTGCGATTGCTGTCTTCGTGTCTGGCCGCACGGAGGCTCCTGCTGCTGTACCGCAGGATGGTTTGGCTTTGTCTTGGGTTCTCCTGGACGAGCTCGGCCAGGCCCGTGAACCCTAATGGCGCATCGCTAGAGTTTCCCGCGACGCGATCGCGCACGGATTTCGCGCCTTTGGACCCGCAGGGAAAGAACCCGGAAATATCTTCACCATAAAACTTCGGTCCTCATTTCGCTCCATGTAGGGTCGCCACCGCCGCCCCGCTCGAAAGGCGTGCCAGGCGGAGACGGAGGAACCCATGTCGGAGCACGGATCGGACGGAGCGACCATGCGGATCACGGGCACCACCGTTTCCACCGAAGACCGCATCAAGAGCGCAATCGTCAGCCACCAGAAGTGGAAGCTCAACCGCCCGGACGGGAAGCGGGCGAATCTGAGCTTCGAGGACCTGGCGAACTGGCAGCTTGCCGGCGTCGATCTCTCGATGATCGATTTCACCGGCGCTTTCATGGCCGGCGCCAACTTGACGAAGGCCAACCTCCAGGGTTGCAACTTCTTCATGGCGGATCTGGAAGGCGCCGACCTTTCGGGCGCCAACCTCGTCGGCAGCAACCTGCGCGGCGCGCGCCTCACCCGCAGCAACCTCACCAATGCGCGACTTGACGGCGCGGACCTGAGCAAGGGCCAGATCACCCTTGAGTTCGTGAAGAAGAGCGAACGGCTCGAGGCGCTCGGTTCGGCGCCGCGTGCCGCCGGCGTCTACAGCACCGACTTGTCGAGCTCGACCATGCAGCGGACGGTGCTGGTCAATGCCAACCTCTCCGATTGCGACATGACCGGCGCCGACCTGTCCGGCGCCGACGCGAAGGGTGCCGACCTGTCCGGCAGCATCCTGCTCGATGCGAACCTGAAGGACCTGCACATCGACGACGCCCGGTTCGACGGCGCCGTGACCTTCGGGGCGCACATGGACGAGTCCCTGCGCGGCCAGCTCAAGGCTCGCGGCGCCTCGGAGAGCCCGTTCGGGCGCAAAGTCGATCTGCCGGCCTTGCTGGCGCAGCACCAGACGTGGCTGGAGACCGAAGGCGCGGAGGGCGCCCCTCTCAACGTCGAGTGCGCTGACCTCGCCGGAGCCTCGCTGTCGAAGCGCGATCTCAGCTCCGCTCGGCTCCGCCGCTGCCAGCTCGCCAATGCGGATTTCACCGAGTCGACGCTGGTCTTCGCCGACTTGACCATGTCCGACCTCGCCGGAGCGAAGTTCGATCGGGCGGATCTCGGGGGATGCAGCCTGCGGCGCGCCAATCTGCGTGGCGCCAGCTTCGTCGAAGCCAGCCTGTTTCCCGCCCGCCTCGGCGGCGAGGCGGCGCGCAACTGGCCGACGTCCCTGGAGAACGCTGCCATGCACGGCGCGAATTTCGCAGGTGCGAAGATGCAACTGCCGATCTTGCGCGGCGCTCGCATCACCGGCGACATGCTCGAGACCATGCGGACCATCGGCGTCCCGGTCGGCGTGCTCCGCAAGATGGTCGTCGAGGCCGCGGGCAGCTAGGCGTTTTTGCAGCGCACGCGTCGCGGCGCCGATCAAGAGGCGTCGCCATTCGACCCGCGACCGACCTGGGCCGGGCCGCCGACCACCCGGTGTTCCCGCGCAACGGTGCCGGATTCGTGTCTCGGTCAGGCGCCGGCTGCCTGGCAACTGTCACACCGGCGGGGTAATGTGCCCGCCATGCAGATCACGCTCGCCACTTGGCTGACGCTCGGGCGAATGGCCGCGGTCCCGGTGTTCGCTGCGCTCGCCTTCTCCACGGACGATTGGGCCCGCTGGGCTGGCCTGGTCGTTTTCGTCGCTGCCGCCGGGTCGGACTATTTCGACGGCATGCTGGCACGCGTCCGCGGCGAGGTCTCGGACCTCGGCCGCTGCCTGGACCCGATCGCCGACAAGCTCCTGGTCGTCGGCATCAGCGTGACGCTGGTGGCGCAGGACCATGTCGTCGGGGTTCACGTCCTTGCCGTGATCCTGATCCTCTGCCGCGAGATCGCGATCGCCGGGCTGCGCGAGTTCCTGGGCGGAATCCAAGTGAGCATTCCCGTCTCGCGGCTTGCGAAGTGGAAGACGGGCGTGCAGCTGACAGCGCTCGGCAGCCTGATCCTCGGGCCCGCGGGCCCCGAGCTGCTTTATCTGCCGGTGGTGGGCGTGGCGCTGCTTTGGATCGCCGCCGCGCTGACCGTCTGGACGGGCTGGGAGTATCTGCGCAGCTCGCTGCATGTCCTGCTGCCCGAGACGCGAGCCCGCACCGAGGAGCAGCGCCGCAACGTGCGCCCGCCGATCGGCGGGAACCGCCCGGCCTCGGCCAACAGCTAGCGCGGGACCTGGCGGCGGCGGAGGCCTTCCGACGCCAGGGCCGCAGCCGGCTCACAGCACGGATCCCGAGCATGCGGATTTTCGGACTCGCCGGCTGGAGCGGAAGCGGCAAGACCACGCTCGTCGTGAAGCTGATCCCCGAGCTGGTCGGGCGCGGCTATCGCGTATCGACGCTCAAGCATGCTCACCACGAGTTCGACATCGACCAGCCGGGCAAGGACAGCTACGAGCATCGCCGCGCCGGCGCCACCGAGGTGATGGTGTCCTCGCTCAACCGCTGGGCGCTCATGCACGAGCATCGCGGCGCGCCGGAGCCGAGCATCGCCGAGCTGTTGCCGCGGCTGAGCCCCGTCGACCTGCTGCTCGTCGAAGGCTTCAAGCGCGAGGGGCACGACAAGATCGAGGTCCACCGTCCGTCGGTCGGCAAGCCGCTGCTCTGCCGCGACGACCCGAAGGTGGTGGCCGTGGCCAGCGACGTGCCGCTCGGCAATCTGCCCGTGCCCCGGCTCGACCTCGACGACGTCGCGGCGATCGCCGACTTCATCCTCGATCGCTGCGGCCTGGCGCGCGCCGCGCCCTGACGCAGCGCGCTCGCCGCGCTGGATCTCGCCGGTCGCCACGCGCGACCGCAGTAGCTACCCTGCCGCAACCTGATCGGGATCGGCTGAGATGGCACAGCTCACGGATGACTGCTTCGCGTTCGGCGGCGCCCTCGTGGGGGTCGCGACGGCGCTGGACGACCTGCTCGGGCGCCTGGCGCCGGTCACGCAGGCCGAGGAATTGCCGCTGCGCCGCGCGCTGGGCCGGTTCCTCGCTGCCGACGTGACCAGCGACCGCGCCGTGCCGCCGCACGACAACTCTGCCGTCGATGGCTATTGCGTCTATTTCGACGACCTCGATCCGCGCGGCGAGGTCCGCCTCCCCGTCGCCGGACGCGCCGCTGCCGGACACCCGTTGCCTGCGCCGCAGCCGCGCGGCACGGCTGTCCGCATCTTCACGGGCGCGCCGATGCCGCGCGGCGCGGACGGCGGGCCCGGGCCGGACACTGTCCTGATGCAGGAGGATTGCAGGATCGACGCCGATCGGGTGGTCATCCCGCGCGGCATCAAGCGCGGCGCCAACCGCCGCAAGGCCGGCGAGGACGTAGTCGCCGGCGCGCGCATCCTCGCCGCCGGCCGCCGGCTCCGGGCCCAGGACCTCGGCCTGGCCGCCTCGATCGGCCGCACGTCCCTGTCCGTCAGGCAGCCCCTTCGCGCCGCCGTATTCTCGACCGGCGACGAGATCCGCGAGCCCGGCATCCCGCTGCCCGAGGGCTGCGTCTATGACGCCAACCGGACGACGCTCGTCGCGCTGCTCGAAGGAATGGGCTGCCGCGTCACGGATCTCGGCATCCTGGCCGACGAGCCGAGCGCCGTGCGTCAAGCGCTCGCCGCCGCCGCGAGCGGCCACGACCTGATCATGACGTCGGGCGGGGTCTCCGGCGGCGAGGAGGACCACGTGCGCGGCGCGGTCGAGTCTCTGGGCACGCTCCATTTCTGGCGCCTCGCCATCAAGCCCGGCCGGCCCGTGGCGCTCGGCCAGGTCGACCGCGTGCCGTTCTTCGGCCTGCCGGGCAACCCGGTCGCCGCCATGGTCACCTTCTTGTCCCTGGCGCGGCCCCTCGTGCTCCGCCTCGCGGGATCGACCGAGCCGGCGCCGCGGACCTTCCCCGTGCGTGCCGACTTCGCCTATGCCAAGAAAGCCGGCCGTCGCGAGTTCGTGCGCGTGCGGCTGGAGGCGGACGAAGGCGGCGGGTGGAAGGCGCGGAAGTTCGCGCGCGACGGCGCCGGCATCCTGTCGTCGATGGTCGAGGCCGACGGAATCGTGTCGCTTCCCGAGGATCTCGTCGACCTGGTTCCCGGCGCAGCCGTCGATTTCCTGCCCTTCGCCGAGGCAGGGCTCTGAGCCTCACGCACGCCAGAAATGCGGCGTGAACAGGACCAGGAACGTAAACAGCTCCAGGCGGCCGATGAGCATCGCCAGGGCCAGGAGCCACTTGGCGCCAGCCGGCAGCGTGCTGAAGTTGCCGGCCGGCCCGACGATGTCGCCGAGCCCGGGGCCGACGTTGCCGATGGCCTGCATCGTGCCGGTCAATGCCGTCACCAGGTCCACGCCCATGGCCGCGATCGCCAACGTCACGGCGCCGATGGTCGCGAGATAGACCAGGACAAAGACGAGCACGGAGATCGCCACATCGTCGCCGATCGGCTTGCCCTTGTGGCGCGCGACATAGACGCCGTTGGGATGCACGAAGCGGCGGAACTGCACGGCGACCAGCGCCGCCAGGACCTGCAGGCGGAAGATCTTCAGCCCACCGGAGGTCGAGCCGGTGCAGCCGCCGACGAGCGTCAGGAAGAAGAAGATCGCGATCGGAAAGCTGCCCCACTGCATGTAGTCGACCGTGGCGTAACCCGTGGTGGTCACCACCGACATCAGGTTGACCGCGGCATGGCGGATCGCAGGCTCGACGCCGTAGCGTCCGGTCGCGATGAGCCAGACCGACGTCGCCGCGATCGCCAGAGCCATCAGCCCGAAGAAGGCCCGAACCTGGCCGTCGCGCATCAGCGCATCCCAGCGTCCCTGGGCGACGCGCAGATAGAGCGTGAAGGGCAGGGCGCCGGCCGCCATGAAGACGAAGGCCGTCCAGTGCACGCCCGGGTGCTTCTCCCAGGCGCCGAGCGACGCGTCCGACGTCGAGAACCCGCCGGTCGCGACCGTCGTCATCGCGTGGTTGGCCGCGTCGAACAGGCTCATGCCGCTGAGCGCGTACGACAGAGCGCAGAGCGCGATCAGCCCGAAGTAGATGCCGATGATCGACGCGGCGATCTCGCTGGTGCGCGGCAGCGCCTTCTCGGACTTGTCCGACGATTCCAGCCGGAAGAGCTGCATGCCGCCGACGCGCAGGAACGGCAGGAGCGCGATGGCGAACACGATGATCCCCATGCCGCCGAACGCCTGCAGCACCGAGCGCCAGAGGAGGACGCCGGGCGGCATGTCGTCGAGCCCGACGATTACCGTCGAGCCCGTGGTGGTGAGCGCCGACATCGTCTCGAAATATGCGTCGGTGAAGCTGAGCGGCTTCGCCGAGAGCATCAGCGGCAGCGCGGCGACTGCGGCGATGACGACCCAGGACAGCGCGGTGAGGACCATGCCGTCGCGCAAGCCGAACTCGATCGCCCGCGGCCGCGAGCTCAGCGCCACGCCCGACCCGATGAACAGGGTCACGGCGGCGCTGACGAGGAACGACAGCCAGTCCTTGGCGCCGATCGCCAGCTCGATGCCGGCGACGCCGATCATGCCGATGCCGGTCACGCAGACGAGCAGGCCGGTGACGTAGAAAACGGAGCGAAGATGGAGCGAGAAGGTCAGCATGGCCGTCCTTCCGCGCCTCTACCCGTGCCCGCCGACCGGCCCTGGCGTCCGCGCGCCTAGCGCTTGACGTCCGCGGCGACCTGCAGACGGACGATTCGGTCGGGATCCGTCACCTTGCCGTTGAGCTCCCGCGGACCCCTCTTGATCCTGTCCACATGCTCCATCCCCTGCACGACCTGGCCCCAGACGGTGTATTGGCCGTCCAGGCTCGACGCCGGGCCGAAGCAGATGAAGAACTGGCTGTCCGCCGAGTTCGGATCCTGGGCGCGCGCCATGGAGACCGTGCCGCGCAGATGCCTGGCGCGCGAGAACTCGGCCGGGAGCTTCGTGCCGCTGCCGCCTGTGCCGTCGCCTTTCGGATCGCCCGTCTGCGCCATGAAACCATCGATCACGCGATGAAAGAGGAGGCCGTTGTAGAACCCGCTGCGCACCAGCTCGCGAATGCGGGAAACATGCTTCGGCGCCAGGTCCGGGCGCATCTCGATCACCACCTGCCCGGAGGCGAGGTCGAGGAGCAGAGTGTTCTCCGGGTCGGCGGCGGACGCCTCTGTCGTGCCGAGCCCGATCAGCGAGACCAGGGCGACTCCTGCCAGCAAGCGCTTGATCATCAAGGATCCTTTCGATTGGCGCGCGGCCGCCGAGGCCGGTCCGCGCGGCGGCGATCCTACAGAGCGACCGCCGTCGCTGTCCATGCGCGCCCGACAGATGCCCAAGCCCCTGCTGGCCGCCCTGCACGGCTGCCCTGCGCGCCGCCCGTGACTCCAGGCATGGCACCAGAGGTCCTGCATGCCGTCTCTTGCACCGCGCGGCAAGGCTTCCGTAAGCGCAGGCTGCTAGCCTGATGGACCATGAGCGACCACGCGAACCCCCACTTGTCTCAACCCGCCCGGAACCGGCATAGGCCCGCGTTCAGCCTGCCCGCACTCGGCTTGGCGCGTGCTCTCCGCGCGCTCCGCGGGTCCGTGCGCTGGCTGGACCAACGCCCCGCGTTCGCCCTGCTTGCCCTGGTCGCGCTCGGTACGCCCGCGGCGCTAGCGTTCAAGGGCAACGACGGCGGCAACCAGGAGATGCGCTTCTTCCGCATCGCCACGGGGTCTGCGGGCGGTGTCTATTTCCCGCTCGGCGGCAAGCTCGCCAGCGTGATCAGCAGCCCGCCCGGCTCGCTGGCCTGCGAGCGCGGCGGGCGCTGCGGCGTCGCCGGCCTGGTCGCGGTCGCGCACCAGACCAAGGGCTCGACGGAGAACGCGGCGCTCATCGACTCCGGCGCCATGGAATCGGGCCTGGTCCAGGCCGACATCGCCTTCGCGGCGACGCATGGCGAGCGCTCCTTCGCCGGCCGGCCGCTCTCGAACCTGCGGGCGATCGCCAGCCTGTTCCCCGAGGCGATCCATGTCGCCGTGCGCGCCGACAGCACGATCTACGACATCAAGGGCTTGCGCGGCCGTCGCGTGGCGATCGGCCCGCTTGGCTCCGGCACGCATGACGACTCCCTCCTCGTCCTCGCGGCATACGGGCTCGGCTCGACCGACCTCGACATGCGCCCGGTGCGGGTCGACGACGCCATCGGAGACATGCGAGCAGGAACGTTGGACGCCGTCTTCTTCCTCGGCGGCTTTCCGGCCGCCGCCATGCGCCAGCTCGCGGAAGCCACGCCGATCCGGCTGCTGCCCCTAGCAGGCCCGGCCGCAGACGCCCTGATTCGCGACAAGCCGTTCTTCAAGCAGGCCGTGATTCCCGGCACAATCTACAAGGGCGTGCTCGACACGGTGACCTTGGCGGTCGACGCCCTCTGGCTAGTCAATGCCGACGTGCCGGAGGATCTCGTGCATGGCGTCACGCGCGCGCTCTGGCACGAGAGCGCGCAGGCGCTGCTCGCGAGCGGCGGACAGGTGGGCCGCAAGCTCAGCCTGGAGCGCGCCCTCGACGGACTGATCGTGCCGCTGCACCCGGGCGCCGTGCGGTACTACCGCGAGCGCGGCATCATCGGCGACTGAGAGCCGCCTCACGCGCTCAGAGCGAGTCGTATTTCGGCATCGTCCAAGGTTCCGCCGCGGCGGCGTCCCGCCAAGCCTGCATGGCGGGCAGCTCGACGATTGCGCGCACATAGGCGGCGCAGACGGGATCCAGCGGCGTGCCGTAGCTGCGGAAGCGGCAGGCAACCGGCGCAAACATGGCGTCGGCAACGGAGAACCGCCCGAACAGGAACGGACCGCCGCTTGCCCCTGCGCGCCCGCGACACTCCTTCCAGATCGCCTGGACCCGCGCCACCTGGGCTTTGGCGGCATCGCCGAGCGCCACCGGCTTGCCGTCGCGCCGGAGGTTCATCGGCATCGCCGCCCGCAGGTCGCCGAAGCCGCTGTGCATCTCCGCGGCCACGGAGCGCGCATGGGCGCGGGCGTCG
>JAEULF010000398.1 GCA_016793965.1 Alphaproteobacteria bacterium
GCGGCCGTCCTTGTCCGCGTCGATCGCGTCGAACATCCGTTCCATGGCCTTGCCGCCGCGGCCCTTCTGCGCGCTTGCCGCCTGGGCCTCCTCGCGCGTGATGACGCCGTCGCCGTTGGCATCGAGGCGCGACAGCATGTCCGCGGAGGGGCCGCCGGCCAGGAACTCCTCCCGCGAGACCTTGCCGTCGGCGTTCTTGTCCATGGCCTCGAAACGGCCCTGGCGCGGTCCCTTGCTGTCGCCCCCGGCTTGGCCGAGGGCCGGCGCTGCGACGAGGCCGACAGTCGCGGCAAGGACGCAGGCGATGGGAATGCTGCGGGAAAGCGTGATCATGGCGGTCTCCTGACGTGTCATGCCCGGTCGCTCCGACCGGGCTTCCTGAAGATGCATACGCGGGCGGCAGCCCTTCCATCCCCGCCGCCCGCTTCCCTGGATCGGTCCATGCCCCTAGTATCGAGACTGAAACGCGGTTCAACGGCGCCGCTGGCGCCGCGCTTCCTGCCGCGCGTCCCCTTGGGAGAGCCCGATGCCCGATACGCTGGAGCTGATCACTGCGGGGCAGATGCCCAACAACCTGCAGCCGTTCTGGATGCCGTTCACGGCCAACCGGAGCTTCAAGGGCGAGCCGCGCCTCGTGGTCGGCGCCGAGGGCATGCACTACACGGCGATCGACGGGCGCAAGATCCTCGACGGCACGGCCGGCCTCTGGTGCGTCAATGCCGGGCACGGACGGAAGAAGATCACCGAGGCGATCCAGGCCCAGGCCGGGCAGTTGGACTATGCGCCGAACTTCCAGCTCGGCCATCCGCTCGCCTTCGAGTTCGCGGCTCGCCTTGCGTCCATGCTGCCGGGCGACCTCGACCACGCCTTCTTCACGAACTCCGGCTCCGAGGCCATCGACAGCGCGCTCAAGATCGCCATCGCCTACCAGCGCATGATCGGCCAGGGCACCCGCCAGCGGCTGATCGGGCGCGAGCGCGGCTACCACGGCACCGGCTTCGGCGGCATCTCGGTCGGCGGCATCGTCAAGAACCGCATGTTCTTCGGCAGCCTGCTCAACGGCGTCGACCATCTGCCGCACACTTTCGATCTCTCCAAGCAGAAGTTCTCGCGGGGCATGCCGGACTACGGCGCCCATTTTGCCGACGAGCTCGAGCGCATCGTGGCCCTGCACGACGCCTCGACCGTCGCCGCCGTCATCGTCGAGCCGGTCGCCGGGTCGACGGGCGTCCTCATCCCGCCCAGGGGCTACCTGCAGCGCCTGCGCGAGATCTGCGACAAGCACGGCATCCTGCTGATCTTCGACGAGGTCATCACCGGCTTCGGGCGGCTCGGCGCTCCGTTCGCCGCGGACTATTTCGGCGTCGTCCCCGACCTGATGACCGCGGCCAAGGGCATCACCAACGGCGCCGTGCCGATGGGCGCGGTGTTCGTGCGCAAGAAGATCTATGACGCCTTCATGCAGGGCCCGCCGGAGGCGATCGAGCTGTTCCACGGCTATACCTATTCCGGCCATCCGCTCGCTTGCGCCGCCGGCCTGGCGACCATGGACGTCTACCAAGAGGACGGACTGTTCGAGCGCGCCGCCGGCCTCGCCCCTTACTGGGAGGAGGCGTTGCACGGGCTCAAGGACGCCAAGCACGTCATCGATGTGCGCAATCTCGGCATCATCGGCGGCATCGAGCTCGAGCCGAAGCCGGGCGCGCCGGGCACGCGGGCCTTCACGGCATTCCGCAAGGCCTTTGCCAAGGGTCTCCTCATCCGCACGACCGGCGACATCATCGCGCTGTCGCCGCCGCTCATCGTCGAGAAGGCGCAGATCGACCAGATGGTCGAGACCATCCGCGCCGTGCTCAAGGAGGTCGAGTAGGGGCGGGGTCGCTCGTCGCGGCGCGCTGCTCGAGCCATTCAAGCGGGCTGGTGCGGCGGGCCGCCTCAATCTGCGGCCGGGAAATCGAATTTGGGGCCAGCCCGTCGCGCGCCCTTCCTGCGGGTAGACCCCTTGACGAGTGGCCAGGTCGCGCGCATTTTCGGCACTGACTTCGCCTCCGGGCGCCGACATCAACAGCGAGAGCACCGCGTTCCGTCATGCGCCTGAAACGGACATCGGCAGCGACGATCTGCATCACCCGCCGGGCCGGTCGGTCCGCGCGGCGGCAGTCCTTGCTGCCGGACGGGGAGCGTGCGCGCGTCGCCTGAGCGACGGCATCCGAGCAGGAACCGCACGAACCCCGCCCCGGCCAAGCCAGGGCGGGGTTCGTGCTTTTTGGGCCGCGGCCATGGGTGACCCTGGGCGGCCGGAGGAGGGCGTCATGAGCGCCGAGAGCAATTTCGAGGTGATCGCGACCGAGGCCAAGCCGATCAAGGCCTGGATCAAGGGCGTGCCGATCGAGGCGAAGGCGATCGAGCAGCTGCGCAACACCGCGTCGCTGCCTTTCGTGTTCAAGCATGTCGCGGTCATGCCCGATGCCCATGTCGGCATCGGCTGCACCGTCGGCTCGGTGGTGGCGACCAGGGGCGCCATCATCCCGGCGGCGGTCGGCGTCGACATCGGCTGCGGCATGGCGGCCACCCGCACCAGCTTGAAGGCGTCCGACCTGCCGGACAGCCTGGCTGCGATCCGCTCGGAGATCGAGGCGGCGGTGCCGCACGGCCGCTCCGACAAGGGCGGGCGCGAGGACGTCGGCGCCTGGCGCGAGGAGATCCCGGCGCCGGCGCTGGCCGCATGGGGCGCCATCGAGGAGCGCTACAAGGCGATCCAGGAGCGCCACCCGAAGATCGCGCACCACCGCGCCCCCGGCCATCTCGGCACTCTGGGGACGGGCAACCATTTCGTCGAGCTCTGCCTCGACGAGGCGGACCGGCTCTGGGTGATGCTGCACTCCGGCTCGCGCGGGCCGGGCAACCGCATCGGCAGCTACTTCATCGAGCTGGCGAAGAAGGACATGCGCCGCTGGTTCATCAACCTGCCGGACGAGGACCTGGCCTACCTCCCCGACGGCACGGAGCATTTCGGCGCCTATGTCGAGGCGGTGAAGTGGGCGCAGGACTACGCCCGCCGCAACCGCGAGATCATGCTGGCGGCGGTGCTCGGCGTGCTGCGCCGCCATTGGCCGGACCTCGATACCGATTCCTTCGCGGTCAACTGCCACCACAACTACGTGGCCAAGGAGGAGCATTTCGGCTCGAGCGTTTGGGTGACGCGCAAGGGGGCCGTGCGCGCCGGCGAGGGCGAGCTCGGCATCATCCCGGGATCGATGGGCGCCAAGTCCTTCATCGTCCGGGGGAAGGGCAACCCCGAGAGCTTCCGCACCTGCAGCCACGGCGCCGGGCGGCGCATGTCGCGCACGGAGGCGAAGGCGCGCTTCACCGTCGAGCAGCACGCGGCCGCGACCGCCCATGTCGAGTGCCGCAAGGACGCGGGCGTCATCGACGAGACGCCCGGCGCCTACAAGGACATCGACGCCGTGATGGCGGCGCAGTGCGATCTGGTGGAGATCGTCCACACGCTGCGCCAGGTGCTCTGCGTCAAGGGATGACGAAGGAATGCCCCGCCCCGAGCCTCTCCTTGTGAAGCGGGGGGGCGGGGCTGCAGGACGGAGAGGCGACATGACATTGTATCGCATCCACGTCACCGGCGCGGCTGGCGCGGGTGTCACGACCCTTGGTCGAGCGCTGGCTGGCCGCCTAGTCCATCCACATTTCGACACGGACGATTTCTTCTGGCTGCCCACCGATCCGCCATATCAGGCGAAGCGTCCAGTCCCCGACCGGCTCAGGCTGATGCGCGAGCTGTTCCTCGGCCGCGCCGATTGGGTCCTCTCAGGATCGCTGGACAGCTGGGGCGAGGAACTGTTGCCGCTGTTCGGCATTGTCGTCTTCCTGCGCGTGCCGACGGACGTGCGGATAGCGCGGTTGCGCGAGCGCGAAGCGCGGCATTTCGGCGCCCATGCGATTGCTCCTGGGGGATCTCGCCACGCCGAGATGGAGGATTTCCTCGACTGGGCCGCGCACTACGACGACGGCGGGCGCGAGGGCCGCAACCTTGCCCGCCATGAGGCCTGGCTGGCGCGGCTGCCTTGCCCGCAACTGCAGCTTGACGGCACCGTGCCCATGACCGAGCTTGTAGAAGCTGTAGTCCGGGGGCTCAGTCGCTGATCCGTGATGGCGCTGCTCCTCACACCGGCACGTCGCCGATGACCACCGTGCGCTGGACGGTGCGGCGCTGGCCGGCGGCGTCGTACTCCGTCGCCTTGTGCATGGTGCAGCGGTTGTCCCACATCACCACGTCGCCCTCAGTCCAGGACTGGCGGAAGACGAAGCGGTCCTGCGTCGCGTGCGCCATCAGCTCCTCGAACAGCGCGCGGCCTTCGGCTTGCGGCAGCCCGACGATTTCGCGGATGTGATGGCTGATGTAGAGCGACTTGGCGCCGGTGCCGGGGTGCGTGCGCACCATCGGGTGGTCGACCGGCGGCGCCTCCTGGCGCTGCGCCGCCGTCATCGGCGGCTCGCCGGCGCGCGTGCGCGAGTAGTCGAGGTCGTGCACCGCGCGCAGGGGCGCGATCCGCCGCTTCGCGGCGTCCGGCAGCGCGTCGTAGGCGGCGGCCATGTTGGCGAAGAGCGTGTCGCCGCCCTGCGCCGGCACCTCGATGCCGTGCAGGATGGTGGCGAGCGCCGGGCGGCGCTGGAACGACAGGTCGGAGTGCCAGACCAGCGTGCCGCGGTCGGGGTGCCGTCCCGTGGTGCCGCCCGTCGCCTTGTCGACGTTCGACAGGACGTAGATCTCCGGGTGCTCGGGATGGCGGAACTGGTCGAGCACGTGCACCTGCAGCGGGCCGAAGCGCCGGCTGAAGGCCACGTGCTGCTCAGGCGAGATGCGCTGGTCCGGGAAGCGCAGCAGCATGTGCCGGTAGAAGGTGTCGCGCACGTGCTTGAACGCCGCGTCGTCCAGCGGGCGCGCCAGGTCGATGCCGCGCACCTCCGCGCCCATGACAGGGCTGAGCGGCGTCACCTCGATGCGGTCGAGAATGGCGCTGGCCATGGCGGCTCTCCGGTTCGGGACGGCGGACGTCGACAGGCTATGGTCGCGCCGAGGCTTTGTCGACGGCGGGTGCGGCTGCTGCGTCCGCCGTGCCCGGCGCGCCGAGGTAGCGCGCCTCGATCGCTGCCGTCGTGCCGTCGTCGCGCAATTGCCTGAGCGCGGCATTCAGGCTCTCCATCCTGCCGTCGGGAACCGCGCGGTTGCACGCGGCGTAGAGCTCGGCCCTGTGCATCACCAGAACGACCTTCAGGGGCCCGATGCCCTCCTGCCTGGCGACATAGGCGCCGCCCAGGATGCCGCCGGCCCAGAGCTCGATGCGGCCTGCAGCCAAGAGGCGGGCGCCGGCCTTGGCGTCGGTGAAGGTGGTCAGGCGGATGCCGGGGACGGCGCGCAACTGACGCTCGACGGCGCTGCCCTCTTGCGCGCCGACCGCGTGCCGGCGTGCGTCCTCGACATGCGCCAAGGTTCCCGGGAACGTGGGCAGGCCGAGGAGCGCCGTGCCGCCGGCGCGCGTGAGCAGCGGACCGGCCCACTTGAACAGCGCCTCGCGCTCGGGAGAGCGGTTGACCGCGAAGACGCAGGCGTCGGCTTGCGCCTGCGCCATGCGATACGCGCGGTGCCAGGGCAGCATGCGGATCTCTGCCGCGATCCCGGCGCGCCGCAGCGCCGCGCGCATCGCCTCGACGGCGATGCCGGTCGCGGTCCCCGTGCGCGGGTCGGTGAAGTTGTAGGG
>JAEULF010000442.1 GCA_016793965.1 Alphaproteobacteria bacterium
GGGCCCGCCTGCCCGGGAACCAGTTCTCCATCGCAAGGAAGGATACGGAGTCATGGAAGCTTCTGCCGCAAAGCTCATCGCCGCCGGCCTCGCGCTGATCGGCGTCGCCGGCGTCGGCGTCGGCGTCGGCCTGATCTTCTCGTCGATGATCTCGGCCGTCGCGCGCAACCCTTCGGCGCAGAAGCAGCTGAACACGCCGCTCTACATCGGCTTCGCCGTGACCGAGGCGCTCGGCCTGTTCTGCGTCGTCATCGCGTTCCTGATCCTCTTCGTGTTCTGACCGCGATGGCCGCGACGATGGAGCGCCGCACCGGGCCGGCGCGGGCAAGGACCCGCGCCGGGCTCGCTGCCGCGGGCGCGGCATGCGCCGTCCTCGCGCTGGCGGGGCCGGCGCTCGCGGCCGCGGGAGGGGACGGCAAGGGCGGGCTGCCGCAGCTCGATCCCTCGACCTACGTCTCGCAGCTCTTCTGGCTCGTCGTCTGCTTCGGCGCCCTCTACCTCATCCTGTGGAAGGTGGGCCTGCCGCGGCTGACCGAGACGCTGGAGAACCGCGAGAAGCGCATCCTCGGCGACATCGAGCGGGCGTCCAAGCTGAAGGCCGATGCCGACGCGCTCTCCCAGGCCTATGAAAAGGGACTGGCCGACGCGAAGGCGCAGGCGCAGGCCATCCTGCGCGAGACGCAGGCAGCCATAGCCAAGGAAGCCGAGGAGCGGCAGCGCGTTGCCAACGAGGCGAACGCCAAGCGCGTCGCCGAGGCCGAGGCACGCATCGCGAAGGCGCGCGACGCCGCTCTCGTCAACGTCAAGGCGGTCGCCGCGGACGTCGTGCAGGCGGCAGCCCAGCGCGTCGCCGGCGTGGAGGTCAGCCCGGGCCTCGCGGCGGAGATGGTGGAGCTGGTGATGCGGGAGCGCCGTTCATGAAAGCGATCCTCGAAGATACCAATTTCTGGGTCCTGCTCTCCTTCGTGCTCTTCATCGTCGCGGTCTGGAAGCCGGCTGCGGCCGCGATCCTCGGCGGGCTCGACACCCGGGCCAAGGAGATCAAGAAGCGGCTCGACGAAGCCGAGACCTTGAAGAACGAGGCGCAAGCGCTGCTCGCGCAGTTCCAGCGTCGCCAGCGCGACGCCGCCCGCGAGGCCGAGGAGATCGTGTCCACCGCGCGCTCGGAGTCTGCCCATCTGCGCGAGCAGGGCCAGAAGCACTTGGCCGACACCATCGCGCGGCGCGAGCGCCTGGCGCTCGACAAGATCGCCCAGGCCGAGGCGAACGCGATCCTGGAGATCCGCCGCTTGGTGGCGGACGTGGCGACCGCGGCGACGGCACGGGCTCTCGAAGCCGGCGTCAGCAAGTCGCGCCACGCCGCCTTGATCGACGAGGCCGTGAAGGGCATCGCCAAGCCGCACTGAGCAGCTCCCGGCGCCGCCGCGCGGGCTGCAGCGACGGAGGGCCGGGATGAGCGAGCCTTGCGATCTTTCCGCGGTAGAGGCGCGCCGGCTGATCGGCGCCAAGAAGCTCTCGCCCGTGGAGCTGCTGCGCTCCTGCTTGGCGCGGATCGAAGCGCTCAATCCGTCGCTGAACGCCGTCGTCGCCATGGACGAGGCGGGCGCGCTGGCGGCCGCCTCTGCTGCGGAGCAGGCGGTGATCGCGGGCGACGGGCTGGCGCCGTTGCATGGCCTGCCGCTGGGCGTGAAGGACCTCAACGAGACCGCCGGCCTGCGCACGACCTTCGGCTGCCTCGTGCATAAGGACAACGTGCCGGCGCGCGACGAGCCCCTGGTGGCGCGGCTGCGGGCCAACGGCGCGATCGTGTTGGCCAAGACCAACACGCCGGAGTTCGGGGCGGGCGCCAACACGCGCAATGCCGTGTACGGCGCGACCGGCAATCCCTTCGACCCGAGCCTGACCTGCGGCGGCTCGTCCGGCGGCTCGGCCGTGGCGCTGGCCGTCGGCATGGTGCCGATCTGCACGGGATCCGACCACGGCGGCTCGCTGCGCATCCCCGCTGGTTTCTGCGGCGTCGTCGGCTTCCGCCCCTCGGCCGGCCTGGTACCGGACGGCACGAGCGCAGCGCCGTTCAACCCGCTGGTCGTCGAGGGGCCGATGGCGCGCTCGATGGACGACCTCCTGCTCCTGCTGGGTGCCATGACCGGCTATGAGCGGGACGACAACTTCAGCCGGCGCGATGGCGGCATCGGCTGGGGCGTCGGTCCCGGCGGCTGGGTGCCGGAGATCGACCTCTCGCGCCTGCGCGTCGCCTGGAGCCCTGACCTCGGCTGCGCGCCGGTCGATGCCGAGATCCAGGAGACCATGGCGCGCAAGGTGGCGGCCTTTGCCGCGTCGTTCCGCCTTTGCGAGCGGCGCGACCCGCCGCTCGCCGACGCCACGGCGATCTTCGACGTGCTGCGGGCGACGCAGTTCGCTGCCGGGTTGGGGCCGCTCGTCGAGCAGCACCGCGCCGTGCTCGGCCCGAACGTCATCGCCAATGTGGAGCATGCGCGCACGCTGTCGCTGATGGACGTGGGCCGCGCCCAGGCGGCGCAGCAGAAGCTCCTGAAGCGCATGCGCGGCTTCTTCGACGAGGTCGACCTGCTCCTGGCGCCGGCCGCGAGCGTCAGCCCCTTCCCGCACGCGCAATGGTACCCGCCGACGGTCGGCGGCCAGCCGAGCAAGACCTACATCGACTGGCTGATGCTGACCGGCGCCGTCACGGTGACGGCGACGCCGGTCGTGGCGCTGCCCTGCGGACGCGACCGAAAGGGCCTGCCCTTCGGCATCCAGATCGTCGGTCCGCAAGGCGCCGACGGCCTGGTGCTCGGCGCTGCGCGGGCGATCGAGCGCGTCTTCGCATCCGATCCGGCGCTGCGCCGGCCGGTTCCCGCGGTCGCGCCGGAGGCGCGCTGAGCGCGGCGTCCGCTTCCGCCCGGCGGGTCGGATGCGCTAGTGATGTCAGCATGCCTTGCCCGCGGGGCCGCCTTTTGTCCCAGAAGCACCAGAATGCCAGCTTCCTCGACGCGACGGGCCTGAAGTGCCCGCTCCCGGTGCTGCGAGCGCGCAAGGCGCTCAAGGCCGTGGCGCCGGGCGGCCTGCTGGAGGTGCTCGCCGACGACCCGGCGGCGCCCAAGGACTTCCAGGCGTTCTGCGAGACGACGGGGCACAAGCTCGAGGAGAGCGCCGCCGAGGGCGCGACGGTCCGCTTCCTCATCCGTGCGGCGGGATAGGCAGGACCGGGACAATGCGGCGACGGGGACAGAGATGAGCACGCTGATCTACACCCACCCGACCTGCGCCCTGCACGAGATGGGCTACGGCCATCCCGAACGGCCGGACCGGCTGAAAGCGGTGCTGGCCGCGCTCGACGCGCCGGACTTGAAAGGGCTGCCGCGCCGCGAGGCGCCGGAGGCGACGATCGAGCAGATCGCCCGCGTGCATCCCGTGCCCTACATCGAGGAGATCCTGCGCGCCGTGCCCTCGCGCGGCTACCAGGCGCTCGGCATGGACACGGTGATGAATCCGCACACGGCGGCGGCCGCGTTGCGCGCCGCCGGGGCCGTCTGCGCGGCCGTCGACGACGTCATGGCGGGCAGGGCGCCGACCGCCTTCTGCGCCGTCCGCCCGCCCGGCCACCATGCCGAGCCGGAGACGGCGATGGGCTTCTGCTTCTTCAACAACGTCGCGATCGGCGCGGCGCAAGCGCGCGCCGTGCACGGCGTCAAGCGCGTCGCCGTCATCGACTTCGACGTGCACCACGGCAACGGCACGCAGGCCATGTTCGAGGCTGACCCGAACCTGTTCTTCGCCTCGACCCACCAATGGCCGCTCTATCCCGGCACCGGTCGCCCCTCCGAGCGCGGTGTCGGCAACATCGTCAATTGCCCGCTGCCGCCCGCGGCCGGGTCCGAGGAGTTCCGCGAGGCGTTCCGCGAGCGCATCCTGCCGGCGCTGGTCGAGTTCTCGCCCGACCTCATCATGGTCTCGGCGGGCTTCGACGCGCATCGGTCCGACCCGCTCGCCAACTTGGAGCTCGAGGACGAGGACTACGCCTGGGCGACGCGGGAGCTGCTGCGGGTTGCCGACCATGCCTGCGCCGGCCGGATCGTCTCGACGCTCGAGGGCGGCTACGACCTGGCTGCCCTGGCCGCCTCGGCGGCGGCGCATGTGCGCAGCCTCGCCCGGCTGCAATAGGGGGTTCGCGCTGGACGGCGGGCAGTGCGCTTCATAAACTCCGCCGCTCTTCGCGACCGGGACCTCCTGCCGAGACCTCTGCCATGCCGCGTGCCCAGGGCGAAAGCCGCAGCGCTCCCGCGAGCGCCACTCCCAGCGCCGCGACCGATGTCGGCGGCCTGTCCTTCGAGCAAGCGCTCGCCGAGCTGGAGGGCATCGTCAAGCGGCTAGAGGAGGGCCAGGGGCAGCTTGAGGAGGCGATCGTCGCCTATGACCGCGGCATCCGCCTGAAGCAGCATTGCGAGGCGAAGCTGAAGGACGCGAAGGCGCGCATCGAACGGATCGTCCAGGGCAGCGACGGCGCCCCCGCCGTCAAGCCGATGGACGCCGGCTGACCGGCGCCCGGGCGCGCATCACGAGACGAGAAGGCGGAGCGAGGACAGCCGATGGCGCTGCATACCACTGTCGACATCCCCGGCCTGCAGCGCGCGATGGCCGAGTGCGCGGAGATCGTCGAAGAGGAGCTCGACCGGCTGTTGCCGCATGGCGAAGGCCGCGAGCGCCGGCTCTACGACGCGATGCGGTACTCCTCGATGGGCGGCGGCAAGCGGCTGCGCCCCTTCCTGGTGCTCAGCGGCGCCTCGCTGTTCAACGTCGCCGAGCGCAGCAAGCGCCGCGTCGCCGCGGCGATCGAGATGGTGCACTGCTACAGCCTGGTGCATGACGATCTGCCGGCGATGGACGACGACGATTTGCGCCGCGGCCAGCCGACCTGCCACAAGAAGTTCGACGAGGCGACGGCGATCCTCGCCGGAGACGGGCTGCTCACCTTCGCCTTCGAGGTGCTGGCCGGGGACGACACGCATTCCGATCCCGCGGTGCGCTGCCAGCTCGTCAAGGCGCTCGCCGTCGCCGCCGGGCCGAAGGGCATGGTCGGCGGCCAGATGATCGACCTGGCGGCCGAGGGCGAAGCGCTCGACATCGGCGAGATCACGCGGCTGCAGCGGCTGAAGACCGGCGCCCTGATCAGCTTCTCCTGCGAGGCCGGCGCCGTGCTCGGCAAGGCCTCGCCGGCCGCGCACCATGCGCTCGCCGGCTATGCCCAGGATCTCGGCCTCGCCTTCCAGATCGTCGACGACCTGCTCGACCACGAGGGCAGCGAGGCGGAGACCGGCAAGAAGGTCGGCAAGGACGCCGCGCTGGGGAAGGCGACCTTCGTCTCCATCCTCGGCGCCGACCGCGCCCGCGCCCAGGCCGACATGCTCGCCGCCCAGGCGATCAAGCACCTCGACATGTTCGACGAGAAGGCCGACGCGCTGCGCGCCGTCGCGCGCTTCGTGGTGCAGCGGCGCAGCTGAGGCGGCGCATGCGGCGGCCGGCGTCCCCTTCCGCCTGCTGCGCCGGTCAAGGGCACGCACGGATCTTCAGCGCAATCAGTGTCGGAGCGCCGGCGTCCCGCCGGCCGCACGGCGCAGCCGCGCATGGCGCCAGGCTGCGGCTTCGCTCGATGATGGGGCGGATGAG